>JBEBDG010000022.1:0-16342 GCA_041157165.1 Bacteroidota bacterium | reverse complement strand
AGAATTTTGGTAGTTTTTATCAATTTACCATTGGAGCAGATACTGTAAAACCAAAGGTTGTGTATTCGAATCCATTGAAATATGTTTTTGCTTCACAAACCTCCATCACCTTGCCTACTTTGTATGCAACTGATAATATTGGAATAGCATCTGCAACCATTGAATATGCGGTAAACAATGGTAGCATAGTTTCAAAACCATTGGTTTTATCAACAGTAGAGGCAAATGCCTATAATTATACATTTGATTTTGGAAATAGTCCATTAAAATCTGGTGATGTTATAAAATATCGAATTATTGTAATTGATAAGGCCAAAAATAAAAATACAGTTAATTCTCCTTCAACTGGTTTTTATGAATTTAAAGTGTTGGATTTTTTAGACCCGGTTAATGAATATGTAACATCTTTTGATCGATATCCTTCTAATGATTTTTATTTGAAAGGTTTCTCAATTACTAAACCAACCTTTTTTAATACAGTTGGATTGCATTCAGAACATCCTTATAAAGATGGAAGTGAGGATACAGAACCTGGTACAAACGGTACGGATAAATTTACCAATAACGATGCATTATTATTAAGACCCATAACTGTTCGTTCGGATACTGCCAAGATTTATTTTGATCAAATTTCTCTAGTGGAGCCAGGTGAGGATGGAGAAAGTTTTTATAATCCAGATGGAACCATCAATAGATATTTTTATGACTATGTAATCGTACAAGCCTCAAAAGATTTGGGTAAAACTTGGATTGATCTAACTGAAGGTTGGGATGCTAGAAAGGATGCAAATTGGTTAAAAACTTATAACTCAAGTATTGATAAATTAGGGAATTCAACCGCCATTGGAAGTTTTGATATGTTTAAGTCAATGGAAATTGATTTAAAACAAAATGGATTAATCAAAGGTGGAGATAAAATAGTAGTGCGATTTAGGTTACATGCCGATGCAGGTGCCAATGGATGGGGTTGGGCAATTGATAATTTGAATATTCAGGGTCCAAAAGGTAAGAAAGAGTTGATTTTAGGTGTAGAAAAAAAATTAGAAAACTCTGCGCTAAATGTGTTTCCTAATCCAAGTAAAGGGAAGGTAAAAGTTCAATTAACGAGTTCATCGGAAATAAAAACGTTGCAATTGAATGTGATAGATTTACAAGGAAAGGTACATTTTACAGACCAAATACAGGTGAATGGTTTGTCTTTTGAAAGGGAACTAGATGTGAATCAATTAGAATCTGGAACCTATATCATAAGTCTTCTTGTAGAAAATCAGCAAATCACCAGAAAATTAATGGTTATTAAGTAATTTAAATGAAATTTCTGTAATTTTGCTACCCGTTTAATTCGAAATATATGTCTTGGTTTACCAGAAAAGATAAAGGGATTCAAACCCCAACAGAATTTAAAAGAGAGGCACCTGATGGCCTATGGTATCAGTGTCCTTCCTGTAAAAAGGCGATTCACACAAGAGAACATCGTTTGTTTGCTTATACTTGTTCTGCTTGTAATTACCATGAAAAAATTGGTTCTCAGGAATATTTTGAATTATTATTTGATCAAACATTATACACTGAATTAGACCCTAGGATGGGTTCAGGTGATCCTTTAGAGTTTGTAGATACTAAAAAATACGTGGATCGCATCAAGTCCACTGAATACAAAACAGGATTAAAAGACGCTGTTCGCTCTGCTTATGGAAAGATGAACGGGATTCCATTAACAATTTCAGCTATGGATTTTAGCTTTATTGGTGGTTCGATGGGTTCTGTGGTGGGTGAAAAAATTGCCAGAGGAATTGATTATTCATTAGAACATAAACAACCCTTTTTGATGATTTCCCGATCGGGAGGTGCTCGAATGATGGAAGCTGGTTTTTCTTTGATGCAAATGGCAAAAACATCGGCTAAATTGGCTTTATTGGCGGAGGCAGGTATTCCATATATTTCTTTATTGACAGATCCAACCACCGGAGGTGTAACGGCCTCTTATGCCATGTTAGGTGATTTTAATATATCTGAGCCTGGTGCATTGATTGGATTTGCTGGTCCACGTGTTATTAAAGAAACCATTGGTAAAGATTTACCAAAAGGATTCCAAAGTGCAGAATTTGTATTGGAACACGGTTTCCTAGATTTTATTGTAGATCGAAAAGATTTAAAAGATAAATTGACTTCCCTGTTAAATATGTTGAAGTAAATCACATAAAAAAAGCGCCGGAAGGCGCTTTTTTTAATATTTCATTTTCTTATTCAGCACTGGCCGTTGCTGCGGCACTTACTTTAGTAGCTCTCGTTTTCTTTTCTTTTACTTCACCAGGAAGTGGATCGTTAACACCCGCTAAAATTCTACCACAGTGTTCGCACACAATGATTTTCTTTTTGTCTTTGATATCTGTTTGTCTTTGCGGCGGAACGGAACTAAAGCAACCTCCACATGCTCCACGAGAAACCATAACTACAGCTAAACCATTACGTGCATTGTCACGTAGTTTGGTATAAGATTTTAAAAGACGCTCATCAGCCAATTTTAATGCTTTTTCACGATCTTTTAATAGTTTTTGCTCGTCTTCCTCGCTTTCTGCAATAATGACATCTAATTCTTTTTTCTTGATTTCAAGATCTTTGTTTCTTTCAAACAAATTAGATTCAACACCACCGATTTCATCATTTTTGTTTAAAATTTTGAATTCGATTTCCTTGATTCGCTTGTCTGCAATCTCCATTTCCAATCCTTGCAATTCGATTTCTTTAGAAACTGCCTCGAATTCACGGTTATTGCGAACATTCATTTGTTGTTCCTTGTATTTAACAATTAACTTTTCTGAATCTTTCTTCGCATTACGGTAATTGTTGATTTGAATGTTGAAATTTTCAACTTCAGCTTGGAATTTTGCCAAACGAGTCTCCAATCCAGCAATTTCATCTTCTAAATCACGCACCTCTTCAGGTAAATCACCGCGTACTTTAAAAATATTGTCTAATGCAGAATCAATGCCTTGAAGCTTCATTAAAGCTTCTAATTTTTGTGCAATCGTAGTATCTGTAGCAGTTGCCATTAATTTGTTAATTTGAATTTGTTCAACAACGCTCTTTTTAAGCAAAATTTACTGGGTTAGTATTAATTTCACTTTTGAGAACGGCAAAATTACAAAAAATATTTGATAAAAACGAACACATTGCATCCTTTATCATAACTTCAGATTCGTAATGTCCAATGTCAATCAATAACATTTGATTTTCAGCATCAAAAAATTCATGGTATTTGATATCGCCGGTCAAATAGGCATCCGCACCTGCTGCGATTGCATTTTTAATTAAAAATGATCCAGCTCCCCCGCAAACTGCAATTTTTTTAATTTTTTTGTTCGTTTTTGGTGTATGACGAATGATTTTTAAATCAAGATGTTCTTTAACTAATTGGATAAAATCGTCTTCTGAAAGTGCATGTTCAATTTCTCCAATAAATCCTGCCCCAACATCATTCCAAGTGTTATCCAAGGTATATAAATAATAGGCTACCTCTTCATATGGATGTGCTTTTTTCAAAGCTTCAAGAATTTGATTCTCCAAATGCTTTGGATAAATCATTTCGATTTTCACCTCATTTACAGTAGTTGGTTCAAGATTCTGACCAATTGTAGGATTGCTTTTTTCACTTGGTGTAAATCGGCCTTCTCCTTCTGTAGAAAAACTACATGCTGAGTATTCTCCAATATTGCCTGCACCTGCTTGATGTAATGCAAATCTTACTTCCTCTTGGTTTTCTTTGGGTACAAAAAAACAAATATTTTTTAATTGTTCTTTTACAGGAGCCAATACATTTCCGTCTATACCTATTTTTTTTGCTAAATGATAACTAACTCCTTTGGGGGCATGATCTAAATTTGTATGCGATGCATAAATGGCGATATCATTTTTAATTGCAGCAATGACCGTTTTTTCAACATAATTTTTACCAGTTAAACTCTTCAGTCCCTTGAAAATAATGGGATGGTGAGCAATGATTACATTGCATTTTTTAGCTAAAGCTTCCTTTATTACCTCTTCTGTACAGTCTAAACTTACTAAAATGCCTGTTACTTCCTGGTCAGGTTGGCCTAACAAAAGGCCAGCATTATCATAGGACTCTTGCCATTGAAGGGGTGCCCAAGATTCCATGGCCTTACAAACATCTCTGATATAAATTGGCATTATTTTTTATTTTTAAATCATCCAAAATTATAGTAAATTTAGTAAAAGCCTTCGGGCTACCCTAAATTTTAATGACGAAAGATATGCGATGTAGGCCAGCCATTGTAATTATTGAAAACAACCACGTATTATTAATGAAATACCTTTACGGAGATCAAGCTATTTATAATTTTCCAGGAGGAAATGCCGAAGGTGAAGAATTATTTATCGAATCCCTCATTCGAGAGTGTCGTGAAGAGTTGGGCGTTGAAGTGGAAGTAGAAAAAATGCTTTGTCTAGGACAAATGGCTAGTAATGAATTTCGGAAAAAAGCGTTGCATATCCTTTTTGTTGGACACATTGTATCTGGAATTCCCACACTCCAAGCGCATGAAACCACGGCCAATGATTTAGTTTGGTGGCCAATCGCTCAATTGGACCAAATTAGGTTGTATCCGAATGTTGGAGAGATTGTGCAAGATTATTTGATAACTGGAAAGTCTGGGATATATTTGGGTGAAATTAATCAAGAATGGATAGGGTGAGTTTGGGTTTAGGAAATTTATTGGATTAAATTTTTTTTTATGTTTCGATATATAGTTTTAGTAAGTGCAGTCTTGTTTTTTTCTTGTTCAAGGATTCAACTGAAAAAAGCGGTCCGGCAGAATGGATTAGATAAGATTCATACTGGATTTATGGTGGAGGACCTAGAAACGGGTAAAGTGCTATTTGCAAAAAATGAGAATCAATTTTTTATGCCGGCTTCCAATATGAAGCTTTTAACCTTTTTAATGGCTAATAGGGAATTGAAGGATAAAACGCCTGCATTTGTCTATCAAGAAAAAAATGATTCATTGTTTTTTTGGGGTGCTGGTGATCCTTCCTTTTTACATCCCGATTTTCAAAATCAAAGTTTAATTGACTTTCTAAAAAGTCAGAAAAAGGAATTAGTTTATGCAGAGGAAAAAGCGATTAAACCATTAGGAACTGGATGGGCATGGGATGATTATCCTGATTATTATTCTGCTGAAGTCTCTACGTTACCTATGTATGGCAATTTGGTAAATTTTAAGAAAATCAATGATACCTGGGAGGTTTCTCCGGGCTTCTTTAGAAATAATACGTATTATACAGAAGAAAATCGTTCGGTAAGAGATAGGAATGAAAATCGGTTTTTTATCAATCCGAGTATGAAATCCTTCCAAAGTCCATTTATAACTACCCCGGAACAAGTGACTCATATGCTTGTTGGTTTGGTCAAAAAAACCATCAATTATGAACAAAGAATTATCCCTAATGATGCCCAATTAATGTATGTAACTCCTTTGGACTCCCTTTTAAAACCGCTGATGTATCACTCGGATAATATGATAGCAGAACAATTATTAGTTCAAATTGGAACAGTACTTAAAACAGGACAAAATCCAGAGGAGGTCATTAAAAGATTTCAGATGGATTCGAAGGAAGCGTTTATAAAGGAAATTAAATGGGTTGATGGCTCAGGATTGTCGCGTTATAATTTAATGCGACCTAAGGATCTAATAGGTGTTTTAAAAGCAATTTATAAAGAAATGCCAACCAATAGATGGCAAGCTTTGTTGCCTCAGGCTGGCAAAAATGGGACTTTGAAAAATGTTCAAATTAAAGAGCCTAATTTGCAAATTTGGGCTAAATCTGGTTCTTTTGCCAATACCTATAATTTGTCTGGTTTTGCTAAAACTCCCAAAGGAAAATGGTTAGCATTTTCTGTGATGTCTAATTTGGCCAATCAATCCGTTGCAGCATCTAAATCTCAAATAGTTCAATTTATAAATCAATTGGATTCTTTTTAGAGAGAAATATTTGATAGATTAAATAACATAAAGAGATAAATCCCAATAAATAGCCTATATTTTTGCTATTTTCTAATAAGGTGCCTATTAAAAATAAGAGAGAAATAATGACCATCAGCCAAGGTAAATAGGGATACCATAAAACTTTATAGGGCCTGTTTAAATGGGGTTCTTTTTTTCTTAATCCCAATAAGGAAGCAAATCCAGCTAAATAGCTAAAAACAAAGAAAAACGTAGCAATGTCCGAAAGGGAGTCGCTCATGGATTGTCCAATCAACAAAAAAATGCAAGACATCCCAATTGTTAAATGGGTAGCTATTGTTGGAGTTCCTCCTTTATTTACATAAGAGGCCGATTTAAAAAACAGAGCATCTTTACTCATAGAATAAATGACCCTCGGGGCAAACATTACTTGTGTATTAAGAATGCCAAAAATGGAAAGCATTAAAAAAATCGTAACCCATCTTCCAACGGTGGCTCCCAAAACATATTGAATTGCATCTGAAGCGGCCAATTTACTGCCCATTAATTGATTAAAGGGCAAAACATACAAAATACCTATATTTATCAAAAGGTAAATTCCTGCCACACTCACTACTCCAATGTACATTGATTTTGGCATGGATTTTTCAGGATTTGCATTTTCCTCTGTAAAATATGCGGCTGTATGCCAACCATCAAATGCATAAAATATGGATAATAATGCCGCTAAAATGCCCGAAATCGAAACACTAGGCACTGAATTTCTTGGTGCCAAACCTTCGCCCGTTCCAAGCCCAAAACAAATTCCTACAAATAGCAATAAGGCAAAAGCTTTTAGACCACTGAGCCATTCCTGGCTCTTGCCAGCACTTTTCACGCCCAATTGATGAAAACCCCAAAGTGCTACTAATGTGAGAATGGCTATTACATTTAAATAGTTGTTTAAATATGGAAATATTAAGCCGAGGTATTCACTAAATGTATAAGCGCCAAATCCGAGAGCTGAAACGGTACCTAGCCAGGAAGAAATCCCTACTAAAAATCCGATAAATCGCCCAAATGCTTTTTCTGCATATACATACCAAGCACCAGCTCTTGGTACGGATAAACTAAGCTCAAGAACGCAGCTGACTCCCAAGATTGCATAAATTGCGACTGCAAGCCATAAAATAAGGACGATGGTAGGATTACCCACTTGCGTTGCGATGTAGCCAGGTTTTCTAAGAATTCCAGTGCCAATCGTTCCACCAAGGGTAACGGCAATTCCGAAACTGGTACCCAATACTTTCCATAATTGGTTTTTGGAAGTATTATTTTTCATTTTTTAGTTCGTATGTTCCTACAATTGGGAAATGGTCAGAAAATTTAATATTTCTAAGTGTTTGAAATTGTAGAATTTCGAACTCTTCAGAATAAAATTGATTATCAATTCTCACCAAGTAGGGGCTCCTATTTAATGTAAATCCAAATCCATTGCCGGCTTCCTCAAAAGAATTTTTTAATCGTTCTCTAATTGTTCCGTAAGCAAATCCATAAGGTGTTTCATTTAAATCACCCATCACCAAAATTGGGTAAGGACTTTTTTGAATAAATCGATTGATTTGATCCATTTCACGTTTATGGTTTATAAATCCTTTTTTCAAAGAGGCCAAAATGCCCCTTCCTTCTTTTTTAGCATTGCTGTAATCTTGCTCCCTAATGTTTCCTGTTACTTTTCCAACGCGTATGCCCATCGACCAGAGTTGTACGTTGATGATTCGAATGGTATCTTTTTCTACCACTATATCAGCTAATAGATACCCATTGGAAGAATTTTTATACTGTTCTCCTTCATAATGGATGATTGGATATTTAGAAAAAATAGCCAATCCCATTTTTTCATTTTTATCAAAATTTTCTTCTTTTAATGGAATAAAGGCATGGTGTGGATAACTCTCATCCATAAATTCTATGGTTCTAAAAGCTTTCCGATCTTTATTGGAATAAAATTCTTGAAAAACCTTAATGTCTGCATCTTCGTTTTTCATGAAATTTTTTAGGTCCTTTAAATGTGCTTGATTGCCTTCATAATCATTGGAATACATGCCATATACATTGTAATTTAGAATTCTAAGGGGTTTTTCTAAACTTGCCTTGGGGTCATGAAATACGATTGTTCTCTTTACGAATCCATAACCCAGTAAAAGAACTGTTAATGGTAATAAGGCTCTTTTAGCTCTTCTGGTTAGCCAATAGATAAGTGAAATAAAGCATAAAATTTGCGCATAGGGTAAAGACATCATCAAGAATCCGGCTATCCAATGCTCGAAAATCAATGTATATGAAAGCGTATAAGTAATAAGGGTGTATATGCACAAAGGTAGAGTACCCAACCATATGAAAGAAGAGATGATCTTCCCAGTCAGAGACTCATTTTTTTTTCTGCTTTTTGCCATATTCAAAGATAAGAAGAACCATTTAAAGTCTCAATGCTAATTTCTTTTTAAATTTTACATAATCAATTTGAAATTTTGAAATATTTTCTTAATTTCGCCTTCCCAATTCGGGAATGATTTAGTAAACGGAGGGTTTTACCCCATTAACGCATAAGATTATGGCAAAGGTTTGTCAATTGACTGGAAAAAAGACACAAGTTGGAAACAATGTTTCTCACGCGAATAACAAAACAAAACGTAAGTTTTATCCAAACTTACAAACAAAGAAATTCTTCTTAGAATCTGAAGGTGTTTGGGTTCGTATGAAGGTTTCCGCAAAAGCAATTCGCACCATCAATAAAAATGGTTTCGAAAAAACTTTAATCAAAGCTGCAAGAAAAGGTACTTTGACTGTATAGTTATTCAAAAAAAATAAAGATATTAGCCTCTCCGTTTTCGGAGAGGCTTTTTTTGTTTTCCTATGTTTAGTCCTGAAGAATTACATCGTTACAGCAAACAATTGAAATTGCCCGAGTGGAACCTACATGAACAGAGGGTTTTGGCTCAATCTACTCTCTTAGTTGTGGGGGCAGGCGGACTTGCTAGTGGCGCTTTACCTTATTTGGTCTCAGCAGGAATTGGTAAAATTATTTTGATTGACGCCGATCGGATTGATTTATCTAATCTGGGTAGACAAGTGCTTTTTAGTACTGATGAGGTAGGCTTTACTAAGGTTGAAATGGCAGCTAAGAAGTTGAAAGCACTTAATCCACATTGTCAAATAGAAAGCATTCAGGAAAATTTAAATCCTACTAACGCAGCAGAATTGATTGCTGCCGTAGATTTGGTCATCGATTGTACAGATAATTTTACTACTCGATATTTAATCAATGATACTTGCGTTAAATATGATAAGCCATTTGTCTATGCTGCAATTCATTCTTGGGAAGGTTTAATCAGTTTATGTAATGGAAATGTATATGGAGAAGGCCGGAAAGGTCCTACGTATCGTTGTTTTTTTCCTGAAGAACCTGGTCTTGATGAAATTCCTACATGCGACGAGGCGGGAGTTCTAGGTTTTTTACCTGGACTTTTAGGTATCCTCCAAGCAAAAGAAGCCATTTATTATTTAGTGGGTTGGGAGTCGCCGGCAAACGGTGCTTTGGGTCGTTTTGATGCGAATGATATGACCTTGCGTTTTTATAAAACCAATCGCTCACAAACAGCAGATATCATTCCCGAAAAAAAGGAATCTTTTAATTCGCTCATCGTTCGTGATATTGAATCGGATAAAGCGAATGAAATGTTAATGGATGGAAAATTAGAATTTATTTTAGATGTCCGGGAGCCTGAGGAATGGGAATTAGCCTCTATTGACCATTCGATTCAAATACCGATGGGTCAAATCATGCAGCAATTGCATTCGATACCACAGGATAAAAATGGTTTGGTCGTTTGTCACCATGGCATGCGTTCTGCATTCGTGATTAAACAATTACAACAAAATGGATTTCACAACCTTTTTAATTTAAAAGGTGGAATTGATTCCTGGTCGATTCATGTGGATGATTCAATTCCAAGATATTATTGAACAATATCTCCGTACAAATCAAATTCTTCTGCTTTATTGATTTTTACTTGAACAAAATCGCCCATGCGTGCATATTGGTCTGCTGATATCAAGACCTCATTATCTACTTCTGGGGAATCGTATTCTGTTCTGCCGATAAAATAACCACTTTCCTTACGATCAATCATTACTTTAAAGGTTTGTCCAACTTTGGACTGGTTGATTTCCTCTGATATACCTTGTTGTAAGGCCATGATTTCATCAGAACGCATTTGCTTAATTTCTTCAGGTACATCATCCTGAACTAGGTAAGCATGAGTATTTTCTTCATGACTGTAATTGAAGATTCCCAATCGCTCGAATTTCATTCGTTCTACGAAGGAATAGGTTTCTTCAAAATCTTCCTCTGTTTCTCCCGGATAACCCGAAATCAAGGTGGTCCGTAAGGCTATTCCGGGTACTTTTTCTCGAATTATTTGAATTAAGTCTTCAGTCTTTTCGCGGGTAATACCTCTTCTCATTCTCTTTAATACCGCATCAGAACCACTTTGAAGAGGCATGTCCAAGTATTTGCAGATATTTTCTCTTTCTGCCATAACATCCAAAATATCTGTTGGAAATCCAGCAGGATAGGCATATTGAAGTCGTATCCAATCCAAACCTTCCAAATCAGAAAGCCTTTGTAGGAGTTCTTTTAATTTTCTGGCATTGGGTTTTCCTTCCTCCTTTAAATCCAAACCATAAAAAGTTAAGTCTTGCGCTATTAGTATTAATTCCTTAGTGCCTTTCTTTACCAAGGATTTGGTTTCAGCAATTAATTCATCCATTGGTCGGGAGATATGTCCACCTCTCATCAATGGAATGGCACAAAAACTACAAGGACGGTCACAACCCTCTGCAATTTTCAAATAAGCGTAATGGGCGGGTGTGGTTAATAATCGTTCTCCAACTAATTCCTTTTTGTAATCAGCTTTTAAGGCCTTTAATAAACGGGGTAATTCATTGGTTCCAAAAAAGGAATCAACAGCTGGAATTTCCTTTTCAAGGTCGTCTTTATATCGATGCGAAAGGCATCCTGTCACATATAATTTATCAATTTTACCTGCCTCCTTGGCGTCGGCATATCGTAAAATTGTATCTATGGATTCTTGCTTGGCATTGTCGATAAACCCACATGTATTGATAACAATGATATTGGCTTTGTCTTTTTTTGCCTCATGGGTTACATCTAATCCGTTTCCTTTCAACTGAGTATACAGTACTTCAGAGTCTACTAGGTTTTTTGAACAACCTAATGTAATGATGTTGATGGAGGATTTAGGCGTAACTTTGGTTTTCATACAATTCGTTTCAGGTCGCAAGTTACAAAAAAGCTCAGATTGATACCTAAACTTTCTTATAAGGGATATAAATACAAGTAAAATTTATTAGTATTGTAAAAAATATAAACTATGAAAAAAATTCTTTTACTAACCTGTTTGCTTTCCTTGGGATTTGGAATGAAAGCACAAAACACCCTAACAAAAAAAGAACAAAAAGAAGGTTATCAATTGTTATTTGATGGAAAAACCTTCAATAATTGGCATACTTATGGTAAGCCAGGAACAGTTGGAACTTCTTGGACCATTGAAGATGGGGCAATTGGATTCGATGCTTCGAAAAAAGATGGTGGAGATTTAATTACCAATGAGGATTTCGAAAATTATGATTTTTCTGTAGACTGGAAAATTTCCAAAAATGGGAATAGTGGTATAATTTTTAATGTAACAGAGGATAAAGCAAAATATTATGCAACTTATGTGACCGGACCTGAAATGCAAGTTTTAGATAACGATGGACATGCAGATGGCAAAATTATTAAGCATCGTTCAGGTGATTTATATGATTTAATCAAATCTTCTGTAGAAACCGTTAAGCCAGTTGGTGAGTGGAACACTGCTAGAATTGTGAATAATCGTGGATTACTTCAACTCTATTTAAATGGAACGAAGGTTGTGGAAACAAGGACCGATGATGAAAATTGGAAAAATCTAATTGCTGGTTCAAAATTCAAAGACATGAAAGCTTTCGGGATAAGCATGAAAGGCAAAATTGCACTTCAAGACCACGGAAATCAAGTTTGGTTTAGAAACATTAAAATCAAGAAATTATAAAATTGTAATTGATCATTTTGAGAGCATACAATTTCATATAAAAAAAGAAAGGCCTGCATTCGCAGGCCTTATTTATTTAAAGGGAAAATGAATTAAAACATTGCGCCTGAATCCATTTCGATTGATGATTTCAATTTGTAATCTTTTATAAACCTTTTCCTTTAATCTTAGTTTTTACACGAAGTAAATTCATATCGGCGGTGATAAATAAAGTTTTACCATCTTCTCCGCCAAAAGCCACATTGGAATTGGCATTTCCTGTTTCAATTCTTCCAATTAATTTTCCTTGGGCATTTATGATAATTACACCTCCAGGACCCGTTGCCCAAATATTCCCTTCTGAATCAACTTTCATGCCATCGCCTGCCCCTTTCAATCCTTGTTTTTGCAGGGGAGTTCCATCAAAGAAAATACGAGGAGTTCCTAAATTTCCATTTTTATCAATTGGGTAGGCATTCCAAATAATAGCTCGTGGATCCGATTGTGCCACGATGAGTTCAGTTTCATTTAAATTAAAAGCCAAGCCATTGGGTCTAGTCATGTCTTTAGCTTGTACGCTCACATTTCCTTTAGTATCAATTCGGTAGATTCCTTGATAATCGATTTCTTTGGCAGCTTCAGGCTTACCTCTTCCTGGAAGTCCATAGGGTGGGTCTGTAAAAAAGTAATCTCCTGTTTTTTTCTGTACCACATCGTTTGGACTATTTAGTTTTTTTCCATTTTCGACGATATGAGCTAAAGTGATTTTTTTATCAGGTGCATTTAAGGGCATTTCTGCAATTCGTCGGTCTCCATGTTCGCAACTCACTAAATTACCTTTTTTGTTGATAATTAATCCATTTGCCCCTGGTTCTTCAGAATAATAAGTCGAACCTGTGTAACCAGATGGTTTGAGGAATGTGCTTAGGCCTTCTTTTTCTGTCCATTTATGAATGATATTTTCAGGTACATCTGAAAATAAAAGAAAATTGCCTTTTTTCACCCATACAGGTCCTTCCGACCAGGTAAAACCCTCTGCTATTACTTCTATCTTCGAATCTACATCTAACAAATGATCCAATTCAGGGTCAATTCGATGGATTTTCCCAACTGTTGTGTAATTTCCTTGAGAAAAACTGAGAGTGCTTACGGTCATGCTAAGGAGTATAAGAAATAGCTTTTTCATTTTACAAATTATGTTTATTTAATTCACTTTTTGCAAATGCTGCAGCTCTTGCAGTTAAAGCCATATAGGTTAAGGATGGATTCACACAAGATGTGGATGCCATGCTGGCGCCGTCGGTTACAAAAACATTTTTACAAGCATGTACTTGGTTATTGCCATTTAAAACGGAAGTTTTTGGGTCTCTACCCATTCTGGCAGTTCCCATTTCATGAATAGCCATACCTGGATAACAACCATTGTCATAGGCCCGAACATTCTTTAAGCCAGCTGCTTCTAACATTTCCTTGGCATCGTTGATCATATCAACACGCATTTTTTTCTCATTTTCTTTGAATTCAGCATCAAACACGACCACAGGTAATCCCCATTTATCTTTTGTATTTTTATCTAAATACATTTTATTTTCGTGATATGGTAAACATTCTCCAAATCCACCTAAATTCATAGTCCATGGACCGGGCTTTGTCATTGATTCTTTATAATCAGCACCAAAGCTTAAGTCATTTACCCCTCTATTCCAGCTTTGTCTCGAGCCTCCTCCTTGATATCCAAAACCACGGATATAGTCTCGTTTATCATTTCCTATGTTTCTGTAGCGTGGAACGTAAATACCATTGGCTCTTCTTCCAATGTAATATTTATCTTCATCTCCTTCCCAAATACCAGAAGCACCAATTCTGAAGTGATGATCCATTAAATTATGGCCCAATTCACCAGAATCATTTCCAAAACCATTTGGAAAACGACTTGAGTTTGAATTCAATAAGAGCGCAGTAGTACTTACCGTTGAACCACAAACAAAGATAACTTTTGCGTAATATTCACGAACTTCATGCGTAACCGTATCAATGACGCGTACTCCTTTTGCTTTTTGCTTGTTGTTATCAAAAATGATTTCTGAAACCAGTGAATTAGGTCGCAAGGTCATTAATCCTGTTTTCGCTGCTGGAGGCAAGGTACAAGATTGTGAGCTAAAATAGGCACCATACGGACAACCTAATCTACATTTGTTTCGATATTGACATTGTGAACGGCCGATATCCAATTGCGCTTTTTTAGCTTCCGACAAATTGGCCACACGACCAATAGTAAGATTTCTACCAGGGAATGTTTTCTCGATTCTTTTACGAACTTCTTTCTCTACGCAATACATGTCCATTGGTTTAAGAAATTCTGAATCAGGTAATTGGGGTAATCCAAGTGCCTCTCCTGAAATACCTACGTGCTTTTCAACATAAGAATACCATGGAGCAATGTCTTTGTATCGAATAGGCCAATCCACACCTATTCCATCTTTCAAATTGGCTTCAAAATCGATATCTGATAGTCGATAAGATTGTCTACCCCACATAATGGACTTTCCACCAACAATATTAGGTCTGAACCAGTCGAATCGTTTTTCCTCTTTATACATGGAATCCGAATCATTGAACCAATAATCTTGGGTCATTTCATTGTAAGGATAATCTCTTGCAAGTTTCGGATGGGTTGTTTTTTGTTCAACGGTCAACAAACCATTGTATTTAAAATCCCACGGATCTTTGTAAGAAGGTTCATAGGAAGTAATATGATCAAATTGTTTTCCTCTATCCAGGACAAGTGTGCGAAGTCCTTTTTCAGTTAATTCTTTGGCAGCATAACCACCAGAAACTCCTGATCCTACAACGATGGCATCGTAGGTATTTGCTTTTTTTACGTCTATTGCTAAATTCATTTCATTTTAAATTTAAAGAGCCCATGTTTTTTGACTTGGAGAAAGTGGCATACAGCCATCGAACTTGCCAGGAATTGGCAAATATTCCAATGCCTCAGTCGCGCCTATTTTAGAGGTGAAGTAACCAGTTGTGGTTAATTCTTTTATCATGAAAAAGAATGGTACAGGGGCCTTTTTTCCTCTATTGGCCTTTCTTTCTTGGTCTGCTTCTAACATACATTTGGTCAAGGCATCCTTTTTCTGTGTTCCATCTGCTTGTAAAAATTCTTTTCCTGAAAGATTTTTACAATCTGCATTTAATTTAGCTAAACCGGCATAGAAATGTTCCTGATCTTCTTTCGGGTAACAATCACTTACTACACGCACAATAAATTCTTCTACTTTAGCGGCTTTTGCTCCACCTGTTTGAGTGGTAGGAATGATCACATCAGCGACTTCTCTGATTAAAGCAATCTGATTTTCATCCGCTATAATGGAAATCCCATGGTAGGTTTTTTCTCCACGAATTCCAGCCATTGCGGGGGCAGAAATTACACCGCCCAACAAAAGGGCAATACGCTGAACAGCGTCTCTTCTATTTAAGTTATTCATAGTTTAACATTTGAGGTTAAACAAATATATAAATTTTTTGATTTTTTTTTGTGAGGGCTTGAAATTTGTTTGAAGTGTTTTAATTTCAGGTCATGAAAATTTAACATGGGAAGTAAGGAGGTTTTTCTGGAAATTAAGAGTGCCATTCATGAAATTTATGGGGAAAAAGAGTCGGAATCGATAGCGTATCGAATTTTAGATTTGGTGTTTGGGGTAGGTAAATTGGACTATTTGCTTAATAAGGAACTTGTTTTGCCTGTTCATTGGAATTATTGGTTAAAAGAGTTAGAAATGGGAAAACCATTTCAATATGTAATTGGTAAGGAATTTTTTCGAGAATTAGTGATTGGGTTGAACAAGGCAACGCTGATCCCTAGACCTGAAACGGAAGAGTTGATTCATTATATTTTGATTGAATTAAATCAAAGAACAACACCCGTTCGGGTGTTGGATATTGGAACTGGGAGTGGATGTATTCCTTTGGCCTTAAAAAATGAATTTCCATCAGCTGAAATTGTTGCTTGGGAAATTGCAGAAGAGGCTTTGGAACAAGCCCAAATAAATGCTAAGAATTTAAATTTATCAGTTGACTTTCAAAAACAAGATGTTTTTGATTGGCCTCATCGACAGGAAAAATGGGATCTAATTGTTTCTAATCCTCCCTATGTGCTAGAAAAAGAGAAAACAGAGATGCAACCTCATGTGTTGGATTATGAACCCTCTTTAGCGCTTTTTGTTCCAAATGAAGATCCTT
>JBEBDG010000021.1:0-16470 GCA_041157165.1 Bacteroidota bacterium | reverse complement strand
CTATTCCCTCTTCCTTCTTCCCTTGAATGAACTCGATTGTTGTTGGCACGAGGATTCTCGTCCTTTGATATTCTTTTCCTCATAATTGATGCAACATCTCTGCTGTATTGTGCGTTAAGTACTTGACTTTACGCTATTTAGTAAATTTTATACAAAGGTACAGTAAATAATTGAGGTTAGCTTGCAACAAATGATTAAATTTGAGTTTATATAGAATTTTAGCCCAATGGCCACTTTTATCAAACAATTTATTTTTATCGGGACCTTTTCTTTGCTGTTGCTTTCATGTAACGGAATAGAGCAGATTTTCAAAAAGGGTCAAAATCATTTTGAAAAGGGGGAATACGAATTAGCCATACAGGCACTTAAACCATTATCAGAAAAAGGATATGAGCCTTCGTCCACTAATTTTATCATAGCAGAATCCTATCGACTTTCTAACCGAATCAAGCTTGCTGGTACATACTATCAATTATCCAAATTGGCAGGAAACACTGAAAAATTAATTCCATATTATTTGGCATATGCTGCAAAAGCAAACGGGAATTATGAAGAAGAAAAAGTGCAATTGAAAAATTTTCTAGCTAGTAAACCAAGCAAAAACCTTCGTTTACGAGCAGAAATTGAATTAGAACAACTGGATAAAATTGAGGTTTTAGCAACTAAAAAGTCACTGATTGAGTTAGAGAATGTAGAAGGGAATACATCAGGTTCTGAATTTGCTCCAAGAATGTTAGACGGGGACTTAATCCTATCCAGTAGCAAGAAAACAGAAATGTACAAGAATAATGGCTTGCCCATGATCGGTTTGTACAGAGCAAAACTTAAAAATCCGTCCAGCATTTCCTCAATTGACCTTTTTTCTAATTCCATTTTTCAAGCTAATTCCAATGAAGGAACCCCTGCTTTTTCTAAAAATGGTGAATTAATGGTGTTTGCTAGGGGTAATACTGGTAAAAAAGATATTAGTCCAGATGTTGATCTATATATTTCTAGGAAAGAAAATGGCCAATGGTCCGTACCTACCTATCTTAGCATCTCAGACTCTCTGGCCTGGGATGGGAGTCCGGCTTTTTCAGCAGATGGCAAAACACTTTATTTTGCATCCAATAGAAGAGGAGGCAAAGGTGGACTAGATTTATACAGGGTTAATATGGATAACTCAGGTAGGTTTGGAAGAGCAATCAATCTAGGTTCTGCCATCAATACTCCGGGAGATGAACTTTTTCCATTTGTTTCTGAAGATGGAAAATTATATTTTTCATCGAATGGCCATGCTGGTTTAGGAGGCTTAGACCTTTTTGTAGCAAGCAGAAATGGTAATGAGATTGAAGTGGAACATTTAGGTGCGCCATTGAACAGTATATCTGATGATTTTGGCCTAATTATGACCGATGAAAATCATGGTTACCTGACTTCAAATAGAGAAGGAGGAAAAGGGGATGATGATATTTATTTTTTTACGGGAAAAGGAATTCAAGATCGTTGGTGGTCGGATGAAATACTCAAAACCCCAGAGGAGCAAGAACAAAAAATTGTACGTTATTTTTTAAAACCACAATTTATTGATTTGAATGGAAAAGGTATTCCCAATGTTAAGTACCGTATTCGAAAAAATGGAGAAACATTGGGCTCGACCGTTTCTGATAAAAATGGACAAATACCCACCATTGATTTAGCTGAAAACGATGAAATTGAAATTTTAGCTGAAAAAGAAGAATATTTGACAAAGCGTGAAAACTTCTCTATGGAAGGTAGAGCAATCCCGCCTTTATTACTAAAAAAAGCAATTACAGATACAACATATAATCTGGCCATTACAATGGACAAACCAGAAGTTGGGAAGGAAATCACCCAATTATATCAAATCAATACGATTTATTATGATTTAGATAAATCAGACATACGGACAGATGCTGCAATTGAGTTGGATAAAATTGTTCAATTCCTAAACGACAATGAATATGTAAGCCTAGAGCTAGGATCACATACGGATGCAAGAGCAAGTGCTTCATATAATATAAAATTATCTCAAAGAAGAGCAGAATCTGCTGTTAATTACATCGTATCAAAAGGTATTCAAAGCAACCGATTAAAAGCAAAAGGATATGGAGAGACACAACTAATAAATGAGTGCGCTGATGGGGTGAATTGTACAGAGGAACAACATCAAGAAAACAGAAGAACTGAGTTTGTCATAATAGATTTAAAATCCGAGTAATATGAATTATTTATTGACCAATGGTCAAATTGTCAATGAAGGAAAAATTATTGTAGGAGATATTCGAATAAAAAATGGTCGGATTGAAAAAATTGCTTCTCAAATAAGTCCAGATGCAAACGAACAGATTTTCGATTTAAAAGGCAAGTATGTATTCCCTGGTATGATTGACGATCAGGTTCATTTTAGAGAGCCTGGCCTTACCCATAAAGCATTTATTGGTAGTGAATCACGTGCGGCAGTGGCTGGTGGTGTGACTAGTTTCATGGAAATGCCTAATACTGTTCCAAATGCACTTACACAAGATTTATTGGCAGATAAATACCAAATTGCTTCGAAAACTTCATTGGCTAATTATTCTTTTTTCATGGGTGCTTCCAATGAAAATTATGAGGAGGTAATGAAAACTAACAAGCATGAGGTTTGTGGGGTAAAAATTTTCATGGGATCTTCTACTGGCAATATGTTGGTAGATAAAAGAGAGGTTCTTGAGAAATTTTTCAAAGATGTGGACATGCTCATTGCTACGCATTGTGAAGATGAATATACGGTAAAATCCCGATTGGAGAAATTTAAAGAAGAATTTGGTGAAAATGCTCCGGCGAGTCTGCATCCAATCATCAGAAATGAAGAGGCTTGCTTCATTTCCTCTTCAATGGCGGTTGAATTAGCCAAAAAATGGAATACAAAACTACACATTTTGCATATTTCCACAGAGGAAGAATTAGCCTTATTCAATACAGAAACTGAATCTATCCATAAAAGGATTACCTCAGAAGCCTGCGTTCATCACCTGTGGTTTGATTCCTCTGATTACGAAACAAAAGGCAATTTAATAAAGTGTAATCCTGCTATAAAGGAAGCTCGTCATAAAAAAGCAATCCGAAAGGGTGTTAGAACAGGTGCAATTGACGTCATAGCAACAGATCATGCGCCCCATACTTGGGAGGAAAAACAACAAGGCTACTGGAGATCTCCTTCAGGTTTACCATTGGTGCAACACCCTATGTTGATGTTATTTGAGTTAGCAAAGCAAGGCGAATTTTCATTGGAATTAATTGCACAAAAAACTGCTCATGCCTTGGCTGATATTTTCCAAATTACAGATAGAGGATATATTAGAGAAGGTTATTGGGCAGATTTAGCCATTGTAGATTTTGAAAAAGAGTATGTTGTGAGCAAACAAAATATTCTTTACCATTGCGGCTGGTCGCCATTAGAGGATTATCCCTTTTCAACTAGTATTGATAAAACATTTGTTTCAGGTAATTTGGTTTATTCAGAGGGAAAGATCATCGAAGGCAGCAATGGCAAGAGATTACTTTTTAATCGTTAATTCAAATGATTAAACCAACTAAACTGAAACCCTATTACTCAGAACAAGTCATTGAGGCTGGATTAGATGAAGTTGGAAGAGGTTGTTTAGCTGGCCCAGTGGTTGCAGCAGCAGTAATATTACCAAAGGATTATTTTCATCCAATATTGAATGATTCCAAACAATTATCGGCCCGTAAAAGGGCCGAATTGAAAGTGGAAATCGAAAGGGAGGCATTAGCCTTTGCCATTGCTGAAGTAGATGCACAAACAATTGATCGGATAAATATTTATAAAGCTTCCATGAAAGCCATGCACTTGGCCGTGGATCAGTTGAAGATACAACCTGAGCATCTATTGGTTGATGGAAATAAATTTATAAGCTACCCTTTAATTCCTCACACATGCATCGTTAAAGGAGATACAAAATATTTTTCAATAGCTGCTGCTTCGGTTCTAGCAAAAACCTACCGAGATGAATTAATGGAAAATTTAGCAAAAAAATATCCAGGTTATGGTTGGGAGCAAAATGCAGGATATCCAACAATTCTTCACAAGAAAGGTATTTTGGAAAATGGTCTAAGCCCATTCCACCGTTTAACATTTCGTAGAGAATTATGATATATGAAATGCGCAGTGTAAATTAGGGAGGAAGGAATATGAAAGGCTGTAAGTGAATAGAAAAAATGTATTTACAAAAAGATTTGAAATGAAAAATAAATTCATCTTGTTGTTTTTTACTTTTTCATTGGGAATTTCCACCCAAATGCTATCACAAATTGTGAGTAATGCCACAGATAAATTTAAATGGCAACAAAAAAATCTAAATAGAATCATTCAATCAGCTGATTCCGCTTATTTGCAGCACCAAAAAATAGCTAAAAAATTAGGTTATAAATTAACAGACAGCCTTGGTAAAGGTAGATATCTTCGCTTTCATTCTATCAATCAGCAAGGTGAACCATTATACCTCATCACCCATTCCACCACACAAGCGGGTAAAATGACCAAAACGAATTCCCTCTACAAAAATGGTAGCCTGGGTTTAGAATTAACCGGTAATTCAGATTTATTAAAAGGTAAACTTGGAATGTGGGATGGTGGTGCATTGTTAGATTCTCATGTTGAATTTACCGGCAGAACCAATAAACAAAGTGGTCAAACAAGCACATTGAGTAGTCATGCCACTCATGTGGCTGGCATAATGGTAGCAGCTGGTAAAAATACCAGTGTTATTGGAATGTCATCGGAAGCGGATTTGAAATATTGGGATTTTGACAAAGATGCATCAGAGATTGCAGAGGCCTCCAAAAATGATGGTTTATATGTTTCTAACCATTCATATGGTATTCAAGCCGGATGGGTTTATGATGATACCAGATCTAAATGGACATGGTGGGGTTACGATGCTTCCTCTAAAACTGAAGATTATAAATTTGGGGTATATGACGATAATGCCAAGCAATTAGATCAAATTACTTTCAATGCTCCTAAATATTTAGTTGTTAAATCGGCTGGAAATTCACGTGGTGATTTTGGTCCTGATACCAGCACCACGAATAAAAATTATTTTCAAAAGTATTACCTCCGCAACACCTCTACTCTAGATTCCATCCCAAGAGCCAGAAATATTGGTTATGATATTATTTCTACAAATGCAAATGCAAAAAATATATTAACTGTAGGAGCATTGGAATCTTCTTTGATTCTTCCATCTAGGGCATCGGCCTATTCAGTTGCTTCTTATTCTGCTTGGGGGCCCACAGACGATGGACGTATTAAACCTGATATCATGGGCATTGGATCAAATATTTATTCAACCACAAACACCCCTTCAGGTGGTGCCAATAATTTATACGAATATAATTCTGGGACCTCCATGTCTTCTCCTCAGGTTGCAGGATCATTATTTTTACTTCAACAATTATACTCTCAACGCAACAAAGGCGCAATCATGCGATCTGCAACTTTAAAAGGAATTGCCATCCATACAGCTACAGATATTGGTGCAGTCGGACCGGATTACAAAACCGGTTGGGGAGTATTAAATATGGAAAATGCAGGAAAAATTATTCTTAATTCAGAAAACAACCATGCTTTATCTGAATTGACATTGAAAAATGGCGAATCCTACAAAATAAGTATTGTGGCTTCTGGGAAAGGACCTCTCATTGCTACCATTTCTTGGACAGACCCAGAGGGAAATTCACAAGGATCGGTATTAAATGACCGAACACCTCGCTTGGTAAATGATTTGGATATTAGAATCAAAGATGGAAGCAACCAGTATTTACCCTTTATTTTAGATCCAATAAGTCCTGAAAAATTGGCCAAGACAGGAGATAATTTTCGCGATAATATAGAAAAAATAATTATTCCGGATGCGATACCTGGAAAAACGTATGAAATCAGCATTACTCATAAAAATACTCTTACGTATACTTTTCAGGACTATAGCCTTATCGTTTCTGGTATCAATGGAAAACCTGTTTGCACTGTTACTTCTTCCAAAACGGGTTTTATAAAGCAGTTAAAAGTCAATTCACTTACTTCCAATTATCAACTGGAAGGAGGTGTTAATACACCTATTGAATTAAGCACAGACGGTCTAAGTTCTGGTATCATTAATTCATTTGTAGATTGGAACCAAGATGGAGATTTTGATGATGCAAATGAATGGAACCAAGCCAATGCCAATTTTAATAATTCAAAATTTTCATTTAGTCTTTTGGCTCCTAGTAGTGTATCGCCGCAAAATAATTATAATTTACGAGTTATTGTTTCCTCTCAAAACATTTCAAATGCATGTTCGACTTTAAGCAATGGAGAAGTAAAAGACTTTGCAATAAGCATTTTAGAACCTTCTTTTGATGTTAGTGTTGAAAAATTTAGCCAATCTGGTGGCTCATTCTGTGCGGGTTCAGAAAATTTATTTTATACTACAGTTAAAAACGTAGGGACAAAATCATTTACCAAGTTTGATGTCAAATTATCCATTTTTGAAGAAGGAGTATTCAAAAAAAGTTTTACAAAAACGATAGATTCCTTATCCATTAACGAACAAAAAGAAGTAAGTCTTTTATCAGATATTTCGATTCAAAATGGTAAAAACTATCGTTATGATATAAATATTGTTACCAATAATGACCAAAACACTTCTAATAATTCGATTAGTAATTCGCAACTAATAAGTAGTAGTAATGCTCCGGTAGCTACAGGATTAAGTTGTTCAAACGCCAATGCTATTAGCTTAAGTTCCAACTTAAATTCTTTTTGGTACAACTCAAATAATGCCCTATTGGGTTTCGGAACCACCATTTCACTACCTAAAGGAACAAATTATTTTGTTGCCCAAGGGGGTGTAAGTCAAAGTCTAGGCCCTAAAACAAAATATGAATTTGGAACGGGAACCTATTATTCTAATTTTGGACCAGAACCAGTTCTTGAAGTAAAATCTCCAATGGTCTTGGAAAGTGCAAAAGTTTATATTGGAACCAAAGGAAGTATTGACTTTTATGTTACTGATATGAATACCGGAGAATTGGTGTCTTTCTCAAGCGTCAATGTAAATCCTACTCGTTCTCAAAAAAATATAGTAGCACCACCTAACCAAATTTCAGATGACAAATCAGACCAAGGAATTGTATTGAATTTGAATTTAGAATTTCCAAAGGCAGGAAAATATATTATTACCCAGGTTTGTAAAAATGGGGCAAGTATATTCAGAAGCAATCGAACCAAAGCTGATACCATTAACGCACCAAGCAACATCGGATATCCATATACTTCCACAGACAATTTAATCAGTATTACAGGTGCAATGTACCAGGGTGGTTTGATTTATTCGGGTTATTATTATTTCTATGACATGAAATTCAAATCAATCGGATGCGCCTCAGAAAAGGCTTCTGTAAGTGTTAAGGAATCCATTTCACCTACCCTTTCTCTTACAAGTAAAGGTCCAAAGAGTATTTGTCCAGGCGCAGAAACCATCAATCTTGGTGTAACTTCCAATTCAGATAAATTAGCTTTTCAATGGCAAAGAAATGCAATTGATATCATCGGAGCCACAAAAACAACCTATACTCCGACAACTTCGGGAAATTATAGCGTTAGAGGTACCAATGCAGATGGTTGCTTCAGTAGTTCTGATACTTATGCATTAACTATTTTGCCAAATGCAACTCCGAATATTTATTATAACTTAAATGGACTTTTAGAGACCAATGCCATTAAAAATATTCAATGGTATTACAATGAAAAGGCAATTACTGGAATTAGCAGCAATGTGTTTACACCAATTAACTCAGGCGTTTATAAGGTGCAAGGTACTGATGCGAATGGATGTTTTGGTATTTCATCAAATATTGCTGTCACCATTTTAGGAACGGAAGGTGATATTTCCTCCATAAACCTATACCCAAATCCAAGTCAAGGTAATCAATTACTCCTTCAAATTCCAAATAAGTATTTGAATGCCAATTATACCATTGAAATAGTGGATCTTACAGGACAAAGAAAAATTGTCAAACAAATTGCTGTACAATCCCAAACCATTTCTTTAGATTTGAGCGGCCTAGAAACCGGTATATATCTAATGAGAATTCCAGAATTGAAACAAGAAAAAGCTGTTAAATTTATTAAGAATTAATTCGAACCAAGGTTCTGCCAAATGATTGGCCTTCTAACATTTTCTTCAAATAAATTGGTGCCTCTGTAAGCGGAATTTCAGAAGTTATTTTACTTATATTTAAATTCCAACTTGTGGAAATTTTATGCCAAATTTCGGTTTTATAGGCTAAGGGTGAGTCTGCTGAATAGATTCCCAATAGCTTAATACCGCGTAAAATAAATGGATAAATCTGTAAAGGCAATTCAGTATCTTTTGCCATTCCACAAGCTGCAACTGCTCCAGCATGCTGCAAACTCTTAATTATTTTAACCAAAACATCTCCACCTACCGTATCAACGGCACCGGCATATGTGGTAGGATATAATGCTTTTTGAGTATCCTGTAAAAATTCGTCCAAGGCAATAACATGTTTGGCTCCCAATTCCTTTAAAAAAGAAATATGATTCGATTTTCGAGTAAAGGCATGGACCTCATAACCTAATTTTTGACCTAATTGCAGGGCTATCATTCCAACCCCACCAGTGGCTCCTGAAACCAATATTGGACCTTTCTCGGGTAGAATATCATTCTTTTGTAATTGATCAAATGCCATTGCTGCGGTTACTCCTGCAGTCCCCCATTGCATGGCTTGTGCGAGTGTCAATCCTTGTGGTTTTGCAATTACCCAATTTGCTGGAACTGAGATAAATTGGGATAATCCTCCATGTGTATTCATTCCCAAATCAAATCCGGTAACTAAAACTTCTTCACCCTCATCAAACGTTCCTGTGCAATCGGAAACGATTGTACCGGCGGCATCAATCCCAGGGATATGTGGAAAACTTCTTGTAATTCCCTTGTGTCCATTTGCCGACAAAGCATCTTTATAATTCAATGAAGAATAAACCACGCGAATTAAAACCTCATTAGATTTTAGAGTAGAAAATGGAAGGGATTGAAGCGAGGTATGTACTTTTCCGCGTTCATTTACTTCTGTCCATAAGGCCAAAAATTTTTCCATATTATTGTTTTGCCCAGAAAAAAATCATTCGAGGCGAAGATTTTTCATCAAAGGAATTTAATTCATAGTCTCCTACCAAATCAATGGTTTTAAATCCTGCTTGAGAAGCATACGATATGAAATCGTTCTTTTGAATGATTTCTACTTTTTCTTCAAATTGATATTCTTTTCCCCCATCCGAAAATTCAATTATTTTATATAAATAACCTTTTTGAGCAAATCGTTTGATTTGAAACTGAATTCCACTTCGTTCTACAACTTCTTCAGCTACTAAATTTGCAAGCACAAAAGTTGGGTTGAAAAAATCCAGGACCAACAATCCGCCTTTTTGTAGTCCTTGAAAAAATCGATAAAAGGCTAATTGATTTTCCTCTGAAGTTTCGAAATAACCAAAACTAGTGAAAAAATTAAAAATGGCTTGGTAATAATTGGTTTGGGGCAAAGGATTACGCATGTCATGTTGAAAAAATTTTAAATCCTGTGTCTCATAGGATTTTGCTTCAACAATATTTGATTCCGATAAATCGTATGCCTCCACTTTGAATCCGGCTTCCCATAATGTTTTGGCATGTCGACCCTTTCCACAAGCCGCATCCAATACCAATGAACCTTCCTTTAAATGAATTTTATGTTGCAAGGCCTTGATAAAAGCTGCCGCTTCATTTTCATCTCGATGACCATACAAAATATGGTAATAAGGCGAATCAAACCAGGTAGAAAACCATTCTTTAGCCATTTCCATATTATTTTCGAATATTGGAATTGCTCAAAAAGTCTTGATAAGCCAATTGAATACCCTCTTTTAAATTGATTTGATAATTCCATCCCAAAGCATTTAGTTTGGAAACATCCATTAATTTTCGAGGGGTACCATCAGGTCGATTCGTATCCCAAATGATTTCTCCTTCATAACCGACTATCTGCTTCACTAAATTGGCTAAATCTTTAATAGAGACATCAATGCCTGTTCCAACATTCACTAATTCTTTTTCATCGTAATTTTCCATTAAAAACAAACAAGCTGAAGCCAAATCATCTGCGTGTAAAAACTCGCGCATGGGCGATCCGGTTCCCCACAAAGTCATGGATGCTTTCCCCTCGGTTTTTGCCTCATGAAATTTTCGAATCATAGCAGGTAATACATGCGAATTTTCTAGAGAATAATTATCATTGGGTCCGTACAAATTAGTAGGCATAACAGATATAAAATGACATCCATACTGATCACGGTAAGCTTCACACATTTTTATACCTGCTATTTTAGCAATTGCATAGGGTTCATTGGTAGGCTCTAAAAGTCCAGTCAATAAATAACTTTCTTTCAATGGCTGAGGCGCCAATTTAGGATAAATGCAAGAAGACCCTAAAAACATAAGCTTCCTGACTCCATTTAGGTAACTTGCATGGATAACATTATTTTGAATGGCCAAGTTTTCGTACAAAAAATCTGCACGATACGTATTATTGGCTACAATCCCTCCAACTTTTGCAGCTGCTAAAAAAACAAATTCGGGTTTTTCTTTTTCAAAAAAATCAAAAACCGCTTGTTGATTTTTCAAATCCAATTCTGCTGAGGTCCTACAAATAATTTGCTGAAATCCTTGCTTTTGCAAAGCCCTTACTATGGAAGAACCCACCATTCCACGATGACCCGCAACATAAATTTTGGCACTTTTATCCAATGATTGTAAAATTTTTCCCAAAATTAATCAATGCAAGCGTAGAAAACGATTTATTGTGTACTTTTGAACAATAATTTATGATTTTGTACGTTCAGTGCCCATGGTAAAATACCTAATATGCTTCACTTTCATGTTTTTTTGTCAAATCTTAATTGGACAAAAAATTGATTTTAGCTCCAACAAAAAGCCGTTGATTGACACTACAGTCCGAAGCAAAGGATTACTTGGCGGCCGATTGAACACCGGATTGGAAGGAACAGGGGAAAAAATCAAGAAAACAAAAGAAGAATTTTCAAAATTCAAATCCGAGGGACAAGATATTTTAAATGAATTAGGTATCCATCAATTGGGAAAATCCATATCCAAAAATATCAAAAAGAAATTAACGCCAAAAGACGAATACGAAGGGATCAAAACAGAAAAAAGAATTACCCAATACGGTTCAGGGAATCGTGCCACAGTAGAAGAAGTAAATGTAATTAAATATGTGGAAGATGAAAAAATCAACCCTTATTTGCAAGAAATTTGGTGGTATGATCCTAGTCAAAACCGCATCGTTAATACACCGCTAAAAGATGCTAAAAACCCCTTGATTTGCCATGGACCTTATAAAAAATATGTGAATCAAACATTGGTAGAAGAAGGGTTTTTCTATCAGGGTGGGAAGGATTCTCGTTGGGAAAAATATGGACCAGAATTTGAACTTGAAGACAAAGCTCTTTACAAAAAGGGTTTTCCTGCAGAATCAATAATTTCGTATTACGATACTGAAAAGAAGAAAATTAAAGAAGTGATTCCGAAGGTTTACGGTAAAATTCGTGGACAATACCTTTCTTTTTTCCCAAATGGACTATTATCTATGGAAGGCAAATTAGATGATAGCATCCGCATTGGCCGTTGGAGAGAATTCCATGAAAAAGGCGCTGCAGGTCGACTCAAAAAAGAATGGAAATACGGTAAAGATAAATTTGATATCTTTGAACCCATATTGTTACAAGAAAGAGATACTCAAGCTAAAATTATTTATCAGAATCCTGATAAATTTGACTGATAATGCAAAAAAGGCTATTAATTTTCATGGTCATAATGATTTCACTTATTTGTAAAAGTGAAATTGCAATTTCTAGTTCATTGAACGTTTCAAGCTGTACCATTTCAAAAAAAAATAATCAAGGATCTACTAATTCATTTCCAAATAATCCAACTAATTCTTTCGAAGAAGAAGATGAAGAGGAAGAAGATGAAACTCTTAAAAAGGGTAAAAATCAATTTCAAGTAGAATCTGAATTTGAAATCCAAGATTTCCAATTAACATTTTTTCCTCCTAAAAAATTATCAATTGTTATACTGTCCATTCTCTACATTGAGTCTTTAAATTCTCCACCATACTCTCCTCCAGATTTTTGTTTCAATTATTAATTATTGAATCACAAAATTCTAACTGTATGGAGTATAAAAATTATTTAAAATCATTTATTTCAAATGACTGGAAATCAGGGATATCCGTTTTTCTAGTTGCATTACCTCTTTGTTTAGGTATTGCTTTAGCCTCAGGAACACCACTAATTGCTGGTCTTATCTCTGGTATCATTGGGGGAACAATTGTTGCAATTCTTTCCGGTTCAGAGTTGTCGGTGAGCGGGCCTGCTGCTGGACTTACCATTATTGTTTTCAATGCCGTTCATACATTGCCCTCTTTCCAAGTATTTTTATTAGCGGTAGTATTGGCAGGTGGTATACAAATCATTTTAAGCATTTTAAAATTAGGAAAGTTAGGAAGCTTTTTCCCATCTTCAGTAATTAAAGGAATGCTAGTGGCGATTGGAATCGTAATTATATTAAAACAAATTCCACATGCTCTTGGAGATGATTTTGATTTCATTGGTGAATTTGAATTCGACCAAGCAGACGGAAAAAACACTTTTGGGGAAATTATTGAAGCCCTTGCAGGCTTTAAGTTAGGAGCAATATTTATTTCTTTAGTTGGTCTAATTATTTTATTTAATTGGTCAAAATTGGCCACAATCAATTCATTTTTCAGAAATATTCCTGCCTCTTTGATTGTTGTAATGGTAGGAATAGGATTAAACAATGTGTTTAAAAATTTCATACCAGATTTATATCTAGGTAATTCGAAAGAACATATGGTTTCCTTGCCCAACTTTTCTAATTGGGGTGAATTTTTGGGCAGTTTTCAATTTCCAGAATTTTCAGCAATTGGAGATCCACAGGTAATTAGAATTGCCCTTACCTTGGCTATTGTTGCTAGTTTAGAAACATTGCTCTCTTTAGAAGCTACAGATTCCCTAGACCCCCAGAAAAGGATTTCATCTTCCAATAAGGAATTATTTGCGCAAGGAATTGGAAATATTACATCAGGATTATTAGGGGGCATCCCTTTAACGTCTGTTATTGTTCGTTCATCTACCAATATTTATGCAGGTGCTAAAACCAGAATGTCTGGTTTTTTTCATGGAATACTTTTACTAATATCAGTATTATTTCTCAACAATGTGATGAATCAAATTCCCTTGGCAAGTTTAGCAAGTATCTTACTTTTTACAGGATACAAACTCGCCCATCCAAAAGAATTTATCAAAATTATTAAGGATGGTTGGAAGCAATGGATTCCATTTATAGTAACTATTTTAGTGGTGGTTTTTGTTGATTTATTATGGGGTATTTTTATAGGAACCACAGTAGGACTAGCTTTTGTGATTGTTACAAATTATCAATCCGTTTTATCCATTCATCAAAAAGACAATTCCTTTCTAATTCGATTCAAAAAAGATGTGACATTTTTACATAAAATGTCAATTAAGAATACCTTACAAAATATTCCTCCAAATTCATTGGTTTTTATAGATGCCCACCATGCACAATTTATAGATCATGATATCCAATTATTATTAAAAGAATTTATGGAAACTGCTCCATCTAAAAACATTGAAATTGATTATAAAAAATAGCTATGAAAGAATATAAAAGATTATTGTTGAACAATAAAGCCTGGGCAAGCGAACGCTTAGAATTAGACGAATCCTATTTTAATAATTTGTCCAAAGACCAAAAACCTTTATTTTTATGGATAGGTTGTGCCGATAGTAGAGTACCTGCAGAAGAAATTACCCAATCTGATCCAGGGGATATTTTTGTTCACAGAAATGTCGCAAACATGGTCGTTCATACCGATATTAATTTATTATCGGTTCTTCAATATGCCGTTGAAGTGCTCGAAGTAAAACATATCATCGTTTGCGGACATTACAATTGCGGAGGTGTAAAAGCGGCGATGTCAAAACAAGATTTTGGACTCATCAACAAATGGCTAAGAAACATCAAAGAAGTTTATGAAAAATATTCCAAAGAGCTAAATGAAATCAATGATGAACAATCTAAATTCAATAAATTAGTTGAACTTAACGTTTTGGAACAAGTGAATAATTTAGCGAAAACTACAATCGTTCAGAAAGCTTGGCATAAAAACAAATACCCACACCTTCATGGTTGGGTATTTGATATGCACATAGGCGAAATTAAAGAAGTTTTAAATATCAATGCAGGAGAATGGGGAAATTCAATCTTTAGCTTTGATTTTACTCCTGAGCAGTCGATTTAATTTTTAATTCATCTAATTGAGCTTGAGCCAATGGAGAAGGTGAATCAATCATTACATCACGACCGGCATTGTTTTTAGGGAATGCGATGAAATCACGAATCGAATCTGTTCCTCCAAACAAAGAACAAAGTCGGTCGAATCCAAAGGCCAAACCTCCATGTGGCGGTGCTCCATATTCAAATGCATCTAATAAAAATCCAAACTGAGCCTTAGCCTCCTCAGGAGTAAAGCCCAATACTTCAAACATCTTCGACTGCAAGTCCTTTTGGAAAATTCGAATAGACCCTCCACCGACTTCTACCCCATTTACAACTAAATCATACGCATTTGCTCGTACTTTAGCTAAATCCCCAGCCATCATAGCATCAATATCTTCTGGCTTTGGACTCGTAAACGGATGGTGCATAGCAAACCATCGATTTTCATCTTCGCTGTATTCCAATAATGGAAAATCTACCACCCAATGCACGCTGTATTCATTCGGATTGCGTAAACCCAATCGGTTACCTAATTCTAAACGCAATTCATTCAATTGCTTTCTCACTTTATCTCCATCACCCGAAAGAATCAACATCAAATCTCCTGGCTCAGTACCAAATGCCAATGCCCATGCTTTCAACTCTTCTTCTGAGTAAAATTTATCAACAGACGATTTCAGTGTTCCATCCAAATTATATTTCACATTCACTAAGCCCTTTGCACCAATTTGTGGACGCTTAACAAAATCAGTTAGCTCATCAATTTGTTTCCTTGTGTACTCAGAAGCCCCTTTTACATTGATTCCTACTACTAAATTGGCCGCATCGAAAACTTGGAAATCTTTACCACTTGTTAAATCGCGTTCCTCACCTTTCAATTCTACGAACTCCATCCCAAAACGAATATCAGGCTTATCTGATCCATAAAATTTCATGGCATGTGCATAGGTCATTCTGCTTACTTCTCCTACCTCAATCCCTTTGACATTTTTAAACAAATGCTTAATAAGTCCCTCAAACACATTCAACACATCTTCTTGCTCCACAAAGGCCATTTCGCAATCTATTTGGGTAAATTCAGGCTGGCGATCGGCACGCAAGTCTTCGTCTCTAAAACACTTTACCAATTGATAATATCGATCAAAACCCGAAACCATCAATAGTTGCTTAAAGGTTTGTGGCGACTGCGGAAGTGCATAAAATTCACCCGGATTCATGCGAGATGGTACAACAAAATCTCTTGCGCCTTCTGGTGTCGATTTAATCAAAACCGGTGTTTCTACCTCAATAAAATCTAAATTATCTAAATAATTTCTAACCTCCTTTGCCATTCGATGACGTAATTGCAAACTCGAACGAATTGGATTTCTACGTAAATCCAAATAACGATATTTCATTCGCAAATCATCTCCACCATCCGTATCATCTTCAATTAAAAACGGAGGCAATTTCGCAGGATTTAAGATTTTGATAGTCGAAATCTTTATTTCTATATCTCCTGTCGCTATTTTGTCATTTTTAGACAACCGCTCTACAACCACACCTTTGGCCTCAATGACAAATTCTCTTCCCAAAGAACGAGCAGTTGCCATGGCATCTGCATTGGTTTTGCCTTCCTCCAACATCAACTGGGTGATACCGTATCGATCACGCAAATCAATCCAAACCATTCCACCCTTGTCCCTTGAGCGCTGAACCCAACCACACAATGTCACCTCTTGTCCTACATGGGCCATTCTCAGCTCCCCATTTGTATGCGATCTAAACATAAAAATTTCTAAATTTTTTAAAACAAATGCAAAATTACAGAAAATACAGAGTAGGAAAAAGGAATATCTAAAACTTTATAGGATTGAACGTATTTTTTTTAGTTATTTTGAACAAAAAAATGGTGCCCGATTGGGCACCATATAAATTCAAATTATCATTAAAAATTTAAGGGGTTAGGTTTTAATTATAGTGGTTAATAAATCAAAATTAGTGGGTCTTACTTTTTGTTAAGTTGTGATTTTGCAACTATTTT
>JBEBDG010000020.1:0-16695 GCA_041157165.1 Bacteroidota bacterium | reverse complement strand
CCTGAAATCAAAGAAACCACTTCATTTGATGATTTTTTAAAAATGGATTTGAGAGTTGGGCAAATAGTGGATGCAATTTCAGTAGAAAAAAGTAAAAAGTTACTACAATTGAAGGTAGATGACGGAATTCGTCAACGTACCATTTTAAGTGGTATTGCTGAGCATTTTAGTCCTGAGGAGGTGATAGGACGACAAATAACCTTTTTGGCTAATCTTGCACCACGAAAAATAATGGGTGTAGAAAGTGAAGGGATGATCCTGATGGCTGAAGGCCAAGAGGGTGAGTTGGTTTTTTTAAGTCCAAGCTCTCCCGTTTGGAATGGAGGTAAGATTTCTTAACTGAATGATAGGTTTTTTAAAATCTGCAAAAACCTGAGAATTATAATGGATATAAAATAAATAAAGCCAGAAGAAACTTCTGGCTTTATTGTTTAACCTCTAAACCTATTTAACTATGAAAATTTTTACAAATGTACTATTATTTTTTTAATTATATAAGTTTTGTACAAAAAAAATAAAAAAAAGGTGTTGTTAAAAACAGCACCTTTTTTAATTACCTCTAAACCTATTTAACTATGAAAACTACTAACAATCTTTCTAAATTATTGCTTAAATACTACGATTAAGCTATTTGGCTCTTCTGTCATGTCCTTTAAATCTACATCATTTGTAGGTGTTTTTTCGTTGATTGACCAGATGATGTTAATGTTTTTGGCGGATTTGTTTATTTCTTTTATCCAATTTAACGATTTTTCATCTTGGATATTTTGCGCTTGTGCTGATAAATTTTTAATTGTTTCGTTAAAAATTACTTTTTGTTCTTTGCTTAAAGCTAAATATTCCAGTGTATTGTTTTGATAAGCTTCCAATACATTTACAGTTAAATTCAATTGAGAAGTGTTTGAGGCACTTTTGAACAATGACTGAAATTTTTCTGATAAAGTTTCTTCTAGTGTTACAACTAAAGTTGCATTTTTAACCTCTTTTGAAGTGGTCCCGCTTGCTTTCACCTCGTTCACGATTAGGCTTAATCCAATCAAGCTACTAATCAACATAATTTTGCGTTTCATTTGTTTTGTTATATTTAATTGTCTAAATCAACAATACAAAATTATTGCATTTTTTTGATATCGCCAAACTTGGTTTTGCACAATTTTGTGTTTATTTATTTTTTGAATTTTAATTTTACATAAATTTTCAAAATAAAAATAATGTATTTTTTTAAAATACAGAATAAAATTTGGAAACAAAAATAAATAGATTATAAATATATTTATTTTTCAATTCTTTGAAAAAATATAAAAATCTTTAAAAAGTGCAATTATTGGTTGAATTTATTCATCGTTTGCTGGATACCTTCCAAGCAAAAAGATTCAATGAATTCACATGTTCGATCAAAAATAAGAGGAAGTTGATCTAATTCTTTGTCTGAAAAGTTGCCTAAAACGAATTCCACTTGTCTTCCTTTGGCAAAATTGTCGCCAATACCCATGCGTAACCTTGCGTATTCTTGTGTTCCTAAAATTGTTTCAATATTTTTTAATCCATTATGTCCACCTGAGGAACCTTTCGGTTTTAATCGCAAAGTATCAAGTGGTAAGGCAATATCATCTACTAATACTAGAACTTGTTCCTTTGGAATTTTTAATTGTTGCATCCAATAATGTATAGCCTTACCACTTAAATTCATGAAAGTTGAGGGTTTGAGTAAGGTAATTTGATGTCCTTTTAACTTGTAGGTGCTAATTGCACCTAATCGTTCTACTTTAAAGGAAATATCTTTTTGTTTGGCTAAATAATCGATAGCTAAGAAACCAATATTATGTCTGGTCAATAAGTATTCGATTCCAATATTGCCTAATCCTACAATTAAATAATTCATACTACAAATTTTTACAAATTTATTGTATAATTTGTGTTTCAATTCAAATTTTAAGGATAATTATCAAATGAATAAAATAGCTTGTGTAACTGGGGCTAGTTCTGGGATAGGATTAGCTACTGCAAAAATTCTTTCTAAAGAAGGCTACACTCTTATTTTATGTGGTAGGAGAGAAGATCGACTTATTCAATTACAAGCTTCCCTTTCAACGCAATCCATCGTTTTAGTTTTTGATGTTAAAAAACAAGCAGAGGTTGAAAAGGCTTTTGAAAATTTACCTTTGGAATGGAAGGCTATTGATGTTTTAATTAATAATGCCGGAAATGCTCACGGACTTGAACCGATTGACGAAGGCTCGATTGCCGATTGGGACGAAATGATTGATGTAAATGTCAAGGGTTTATTATATGTGTCTAAGGCCGTTATTCCAGGTATGAAAGAAAGAAAAAGAGGTCATGTTGTAAATATCTCTTCAATTGCTGGTAAAATGACTTATGCCAATGGAGCTGTATATTGTGCCTCAAAAGCTGCTGTGGAAGCACTTTCTTCGGGTATGCGGTTGGATTTAATCTCCTATGGAATCAAGGTGTCGAATGTGGCACCAGGTGCAGTTAATACCGAATTTTCAACTATCCGATTTAAAGGAAATCAAGAAAAAGCTGATTCCGTTTATAAAGGATTTGAACCTTTATATGCTGAAAACATTGCCGACGTTGTTCGTTATATTGTAACCGCACCTTCTAATGTAACTATTTCTGATATTACAGTTCTAGCAGGGGCACAGGCTGCTGCGACGGTAATACATAGGGACTGAATTATCCCCTCTGTCTAACTGCTTCAAAAAGTACAACTCCGGTTGCAACGGATACGTTTAGGGAGTCAACTTTTCCAGATTGAGGGATAGAAGTTCTTTCATTGGCTCGAACTAAAATGCCTTCTGAAATGCCATCTTCCTCTGATCCCATGACAATGGCCAGCGGACCTGTTAAATCAGTTTCGTACAATTTCTTTGAAGCTTTTTCTGTACAACAAACCACTTTTAGTCCAGAATTTTGTAAATATTCAACTGTTGCGACTAGGCTTTCTTCTCTACAAACAGGTAGGAAATTTAATGCTCCCGAGGAGGTTTTCATAGCGTCCGCATTGATTTGAGCTGCTCCTTTGCTAGGAATAACAATTGCTTGCGCACCAGCAATTTCGGCTGTTCTAGCAATTGCTCCAAAATTTCGGACATCCGTAATGCGATCTAATATAAGAATGAAGGGGTCAACACCTTTTTCAAAACAGTCTGAGATTATATTTTCAATTTTTGCATAATGAACGGCAGAAACAAAAGCAATGACTCCTTGATGGTTTTTTCGCGTGATACGGTTTAATTTTTCAACTGGAACTTTTTGAATTTGCAATTCCCGCTCCTTAGCTAATTCCATCACTTCATTATTGCCCAATTCCCTTTGAATTAGAATTTTATCAATTTCTTTTCCTGAACGAATCGTTTCTAAAACCGACTGAATTCCAAAAACAAATTCTGAGTTATTGGGTTTAGCCTGAAAATGAGGACGAAATGGCTTTCTGTAATGAGGTTTGTTGTCTTGATTCACGATGCGAAAATTTGTACAAAGGTCGCTAAAAAATTAGAATAATCCGCTATTTGTACAATGGATAACTTATCTTTGCAGATTAATTTTCAATTATGTACAAAACTACCGAAATCGCATCTTCTGAAATTGCCTCAGATAATCCCGTTCATCAACGTCTATTATTTCCATATGAATATGTAAGTAAATTGGTAAATGGAAATTTGTTGGAGATTGGATGTGGCACAGGAAGAGGGGTGGCGGTTTTAGCAGATAAAGTATCGGATTTTACTGGTGTAGATAAAAATGAAGAGTTAATGAATAAATTAACCTCAGAATACCCTTCATTTAAATTCATTGACATGTTTTTACCTCCTTTAAAGGGTATTCCATCCGATACATTTGATTTTGTAATTACCTTTCAAGTGATTGAGCATATTGAAAATGACGATTATTTTTTGAAAGAAGCTGCACGTGTCTTAAAACCTGGAGGAAAATTGTTCTTAACAACTGTCAATAAAAAATTCTCATTAACCCGAAATCCTTGGCATGTAAGAGAATATTTAGCTCACGAATTGGAACTTCTGATGAAAAAGCACTTTTCTTCGGTGGATACGCTGGGAATTCATGGAAATGATAAAGTGATGGACTATTACGAGGAAAATAAAAAATCGGTTGCCAAAATTACTAGGTTTGATATTTTCAATTTGCAATACAATTTACCTCGAACTTGGTTACAAGTTCCATATGATTTGGCTAATCGATTATCAAGAGTATTAGCTGCAAAATCAAGTGGAAAATTAGTGTCCGATATTCAGGTTACAGATTATTTTATTTCTGAAAATCCAGCAGAATCATTGGATTTCTTTTACGTGGGAACAAAATAGATGGAAATTGTCAACGGACAAATAGAAAATTATGCTCAATCAATGAGCGAACCTGAATCCGATTTGCTCAAAAAGTTGAATCGTGAAACCAATGCAATGATTTTACAACCTAGAATGATTTCAGGGCATTTGCAGGGTCGTTTTTTATCCTTAATTTCAAAATTAATACAACCCAATCTAATTGTTGAGATTGGTACTTATACTGGGTACTCAGCCTTATGTTTAGCAGAGGGGCTTACAGAAAATGGCAAAATTATTACCATTGATATAAATGAAGAGTTAGAAAACTTTACTCGATCGTTTTTTAACCAATCAGTTTACCAAAATCAAATTGATTATCGAATTGCGGATGCGCAATTCGAAATTCCTAAGATCGAGAATCCAATCGACTTGGTTTTTATCGATGCTGATAAAAAAAACAATGATTTATATGTTGAATTACTGATGGATAAAATTAGGCCAGGAGGAATTCTTATGATTGACAATGTACTTTGGTCGGGTAAAATTGTTGATGTTCAGGCGATGGACAAATCCACAAAAGCTTTAAAAGAATTTAATGAAAAATTTTCAAAAGATTCTAGGGTAGAAAAACTTCTATTGCCACTAAGAGACGGTATATTAATTTTACGGAAAAAATAATTTATCTCAATTTCAATATTTGCCCCTTTTGAAGTCCATTTTTCAATAACGTTTTATTGAATCGAATAAGGTCATTGATGGAAATGTTGTATTTTTTAGCAATTCCATACATAGTTTCTCCTTGTAATACAGTATGCTCAGCAGGAAGAGTAATTACTTTATTTTCGGACTTTATTGATTTATTTTCAGATATTATACTTGGTATTTGTACCTCATTATCCTTGCCAGGTAATTTACTATCTTTCCAAAGCTCTTTTTCTGGTTTTTCTGGTTGAATATTAATTTCTCTACTTTCTGCAGGTTCGATGATAAAACTCTCTTTATCCACCTTGGTGGTAATTTTTCGGTCACCTTTTATTTCCTCTATTGCATTGGATTTAGGTTCATTTTCATCAATTACTTCTTCTTTTTCAGATTTAGAACGTTTCGATTTTTCATCTAATTTTTTCGAAATTAATTCAATCATTGGAATTTTTCGTTCATATTTTATCGATTGTCCAATCGATAAAAGACTGGTCATATGTAGATTATTTAATTCCAAAAGTGAATTAAGTGACATTCCATATTGGTGTGCAATAGAGGTTAAATTATCCCCTTGTTGTACATAATGGATTTTAATTTCAACCTCTTTACTTAAAATATCTTTGGTTTTTCTTTTTTGCAATTTGGTTTTATTCCCTTCATATAATTTAGTTGAATCTATCGATGCCGTTAAAATGAAGTTTTTCGGATCCTCCACCTGAATGCTTCGGGTCTCCCAATTAGTAGGGATTTCTCCATCCATAAAGTAATTTAAATTAGAGGGATGATAAATCGTGTAGGGTTTATCATTTGGAATATAATCTTTTAAAATCCAAGGATTATGACGTTTTAAATCGTCATAACTTACTTTTAATTCATCCGAAACTTCTAACAGATTTTTACCTTGGAAATTAGTATATGTTAATAAAGTAGGTGGGCTGAGCCCAATTGCATTGTTAGCAAATTGTTCATCCCAAAAGTTTTTATAGGCCAAAAAGCGTAAAACGTACCAGTCGGTAGATGAATCAACTTGAATTTCATTTTTTCCATTCCATTCTGAAAAAATGGACATTTTTTTAACAGTACCTAATCCTAAACGATAAGAAAGAAGGGTACTTATCCAATTATTAAGTACATTATTATTTCTAGAAAAATAACTGACTGCTCCTCTAGTGGCTTCAATGATGTGTTTTCTTTCATCAATCTGCTGATTGACTTTCAATCCATTGTCTAATGCAGTTTCGTATTTAAATTGCCAATAGCCAACTGCATTTGAGGTAGAAACGGCATTACCATTTAATGAACTTTCTTGAACACATAAATATTTAAATTCAATCGGTATGCATCCCTCTTGTAAGACAGGTTCTATCACGGGAAAAAACATTTTCATCTTTTCCATCATTGTTATGACATACCTTTTGTTGGCATTGAGCATTTTATACTCCTTTTCAAAAATTGGCTTGGCCGACTCATGAATAGCTACCTTGATAGGTCCTATCATGATGGTATCGGGTGTACTAGAAAAGGAAAAAGCGGAAAGGCCTAGACAAAGAAAGGAAAATAATAATGCTATGCCTTTAAATTTGAACATGGATATAAAATCAATTTATACAAAATTACTATTATTTATTTAAAACGTTGCAAAGCATGAAAAATTACAAAATTGAATACCTTTGTGAAAAATTTAATTTATGTATTTAATTGAAGATACGGTTATAACAAGCGATATATCTGAACAATTTTTTGTTTGTGATTTAAGCAAATGTAAAGGAGCTTGTTGTATCGAAGGGGATTTAGGGGCTCCTTTGGAAAAAGAAGAATTGGAAATTTTAGAAACTATTCAGCCGGATATCCAATCCTACTTATCGGAAATTGGTAGAGAAGAGATTGCTAAGCAAGGTACTTGGGTACAAGATGAAGACGGTGATTATTCTACTCCGATTATCAAGGGAAGAGAATGTGTGTATGCAATCTATGATGATAAAGGTTATTTGAAGTGTGCTATCGAACAGGCTTATTTGGATGGAAAAATAGATTTCAGAAAACCTATATCATGCCACCTATATCCAATTCGGGTTTCTAAATTAGCAGATTTTAAAGCAGTAAATTACGAACGCTGGAGTATTTGTTCTGACGCTTGCGACCATGGAAAACAACTAGGAGTTCCTTTGTACAAGTTTTTAAAAGAACCTTTGATTCGAAAATTTGGAGAAAAATGGTTCGATGAATTAGTTCGCGAAATTGAAGGATAAGGAAAGAATTAGGTTTAGATTAAAAATTTACCAGTGATTAAATTTAGGGGAATAGAAAATAGGTACAGTTTTTTACTAATACTGGGATTTATTAAAGTTCAATACTTGGATCCCAAAAATGTTCTGAAAGATTAATAATTTGATCTTTCTCAATTTTTATTCCTTCCTTTTCTAATAATTTTTGCATTTGTCCTGGACCAAAGAAATTTTTTCCAGTAAGTACACCATTTCTATTGACAACCCGATGAGCTGGAATATCAGAGATTCCATGACTAGCATTCATTGCCCATCCTACGAGTCTTGCGCCACCTTTTGATCCTAAATAAGCAGCAATCGCTCCATATGTACAAACCTTGCCTTCAGGTATCAGTTTAACAACTTCATAAATATCAACAAATGATTTCGAATTCATTTTCTCACAGTCTATTTTCTTCCATAAACCGTTTACCACCCAACATTCTCATTTGTCGTTGAATTTGACCAGTTCTACGTAGTACATATCCAGATGGATTTTTGATTGAAAAACGGATTGGATTTGGCAAAACTGCCGCTATTCGAGCAGCTTCTGATTTGGAAACCTCCGAAGAAGTGTGGTCATAGTATTTCCTACAGGCTGCCTCTACACCAAAGGTCATTTTACCGGTTTCAGCTACATTTAAATAAACTTCTAATATTCTTTTTTTACCCCAAATAAGCTCAATCATGAAAGTGAAGTACACTTCTAGGCCTTTTCTAAAATAACTCCTTCCTTGCCAAAGAAAAACATTTTTGGCTACTTGTTGACTAATGGTACTAGCGCCTTTAATCCGCTTTCCCTTCATATTATTTTTTACCGCACCCACCATGGCATCAAAATCAAAACCATTGTGATCTGGAAACAATTGATCCTCAGAGGCAATGACTGCTAAACCACAATTTTTATCAATTTCTTGGTAGCTTGTCCAATTACTGTAAATTTTTCCTGAATTACCTTCCGACCAGGCTTCAATTTTACGGGATAGCATGGTGGGGGTAAAATAAATGGGTAAAAATTTTCCAAGAAGAATAGCTCCTATAGAGATTACCCATAAAATCAAAAACCATTTGAGAAAAAGTCGAATGATTCGTTTGTGAAAGGGTAATTTAGATGGTTTTTTGGTAGAATTGACTCTGCTGAATTTAGATCCGCTGAGGGTGGATTTTGCATTCGATGTGTCAATTCTTTTGGCCATATATTCAATTTAGATTGCAAAAATACTATTGCTATGATAAATAAAAAATATCCGCACTTAATTTATCTGCGATTAACTTGCCCTTAGGACTTAATATTAAATGATTATTTTGAATGCTTGCCAAATTATTCTCTTGCCAATAATTGATTTCATGTATTGGAAATTCTAAATTTTCTTCCTCAATCATAGATTTAAAGGTATCTAAAGGAATACCCCACTTGGTTCTTAATCGAGTTAATATGAACTCATTTAAGAGTTCTCTTTTGGTTAATTCTTCTTTTTCGAAAAATTGCAATCCTAGGGCTATGTTTTTAACATATTTCCCATTACTTGCCACATTCCATTGCCTACTTATTCCATTAAAACTATGTGCTGAGGGGCCAATTCCTACATATTCTTCTTGGAACCAATAACTCGAATTATGAATAGAAATTTCATTATTTTTGGCAAAATTGGATATTTCGTATTGCTCAAAATGATTCAATGCCAAGGTTTGCATTATATATTCAAATTGATTGGCCATTTCTTCATCTTTCGTTTCTTGAAACAATCCTTTTTTCTTTTGATGTCCAAATACTGTTTTGGGTTCAATTGTTAAACTATAGGTCGATAAATGGTTTGCCCCAGTTTGTAAAAATAGATCAAGTTCTTTTTTTAACTCCTTAAATGGGTAATTTGGAATTCCAAAAATCAGGTCTAAGCTTAATTTTTTGAATCCAATTTTTTGTGCATTTTCAATGCTATCAATAGATTGTTTTAAGGAATGGTTTCTATTTAAAAATGATAAGTTTTTCTCTGAAAAACTTTGAATACCAATGCTTAAACGATTGATGCCAATGGCATAAATTGCTTGTAAATATTCGATGCTTAAATCTTCTGGATTAGCCTCTAATGTGATTTCTGCATCCTTAGAAATACTAAATTGCGATTGTATCGTTTTGAAAATAAGTTCTAACTCATTCGGACTTAATAGGGAAGGGGTTCCTCCTCCAAAATAGATTGTCTTTAAATTTTTGTCATTTAAATAATTATTTCGAAGATTGATTTCGCTTTGGATGGCCTCTAAAATTACTTTTTTGCCAGAAATATTGGTCGAAAAATGAAAATCACAATAGTGGCAGGCCTGTCGACAAAAAGGTATGTGAATATAGAGATGCAAAATATTAAGGTTCAAAGATTAATCTACTCATTTGGTCTTCTTGGAACATTTCTTGAGCTAGTTGTTGTATTTTATCTGCTGAAATGCCATCAATCAATTGAAAAATTTCATCTAAACTTTCAATTTTCTCTCGGTCAAGTAAACTTTTGGCCATCATGAGCATAAAATTCAAATTACCTTCTTCTGCCATAGCTAATTGACCCTTAAGCTGCGATTTAATTTTTTGTAATTGAACCTGACTGAAGGTTCTTTCCTTTAATTTCTCCATCTCTTTTGAAATGAGTTTTAAGGATTTATTGACTTGGTTCGGTTCCGTACCAAAATAAATAGCCCAAAAACCAGAATCCATGTATGAAGTAAAAGAAGCTTCAATGTTATAAACAAGTCCATGCCTTTCACGAACCGATACATTTAAAAGAGAATTCATGCCCGGTCCACCCAATAAATTTATAATCATAAAAAAGGCTAATCGGTCAGGATGCAAAATTTCATAAGATTGTCTACCTATTGCCACTTGAGATTGACTCATTCCTCTTTGAACAATCTTTTCAATAGGTGTATATAAAATAGGTTTATTTCTTTGTTTTGGGTTGAGTTTACTAGGAATTCCACCGACATGTTTTTCAGCCCATTGAAATACTTTTTGATGACTCAATTTACCAATTGAAGAAACAACAATTCGACTAGTATCTAAATGTTCATCAATAAATCTTCTTAAATCAGAGGGCTGGAAATGTCCTACCGTTTCTTGTGTACCTAATATATTAAATCCTAGCGAGTGAGATGGAAATAAAATTTCATCAAAATCATCTTGAATAGCATCTTCCGGATTGTCATAATACATGGCCATTTCTTCCAAAATCACACTTCTTTCTTTTTCAAGTTCTTTTTCAGGAAAAGTAGATTGAAAGGTGATATCTGTCAAAAGTTCAAGTGCTCGCTCATAATAGGGACTTAAAATCGAGGCGTGAAAACAAATTTTTTCTTTGGTAGTGTAGGCATTCAATTCTCCTCCAATAACTTCCAAACGATTAATAATTTGAAGATTGTTTTTCTTTTGGGTCCCTTTGAAGGCCATGTGTTCCCAAAAGTGAGCAAGTCCTTGCGTTTGTTCATTTTCATCCCTACTGCCAATATCTAACATGATCCCCAAGTGTGATATTTCTGTATGAATTACCTGGCGGTGTACAATTGTAATGCCATTTGAAAGGGTAAGTGTTTGGATGGAATTCATACGTTAAATATAATTATTGGCGTTGTGCCAATAAATAAAGTACTGCCATTCGGACAGCCACTCCATTTTCTACCTGGTCTAAAATAATTGAATGAGGGGAATCAGCAGCATCTGAACTTAATTCGACCCCACGATTAATGGGTCCTGGATGCATCAAGACAATTTCTTTTGGAAGTTCTTCCAACATTTTTCGATTGATTCCGAAAGTCAGTGCATATTCACGTAAACTTGGGAAATATTTTATTTGTTGACGTTCTAATTGAATGCGCAAAACATTTGCCGCATCGCACCATTTCAAGGTGGAAGCCACATCATGGGAAACCTCAACCCCCAGACTTTGAATATGTTTTGGAATTAGTGTACTCGGACCACATAATCGAACATTGGCACCTTGTTTTTTCAATGCATATATATTTGATAAAGCAACCCTTGAATGTAAAATATCTCCTATGATAGCGATATTTTTACCTGCTAAATCACCTAATTTTTCTTGCAAAGAAAAAGTGTCTAATAAGGCTTGGGTAGGATGTTCGTGAGTCCCATCACCGGCATTTATAATATTGGCTTTTATGTGTTTGGCTAAATAATGAGGTGCCCCTGGACTTGCATGGCGCATGACAATCATGTCGACCTTCATGGCTAAAATATTGTTCACAGTATCTAACAAAGTTTCACCTTTTTTTACCGAACTACCAGAAGCGGAAAAATTAATCGTATCGGCAGATAATCTTTTCTCTGCTAACTCAAAAGATAATCGAGTTCTGGTTGAGTTTTCAAAAAATACATTCGCAATCGTAACATCTCTCAAGGAAGGTACTTTTTTGATCGGTCTGTTTAAGACCTCTTTAAATTCCTTTGCCGTTTTAACAATCAAATGAATGGATTCTTCATCCAATTCTTTGATTCCTAATAAATGAGGCGACTTCAACATATTTTATTGATTTGTTATTAACCAAATTTTGTCAGATGTAAATCCTTGTTCTTTCCATTCCACTAATACTTTTTCCGTAGCCATTGTATTGACTGATTTTCCAACATAATCAGGATGAATGGGTAAATCACGATTGTATATTCGATCGATTAATACACATAATTCTACTTTGGCTGGTCGGCCAAATGAATTCATCGCATCCAATGCAGAACGAACCATTCTACCTGTTGCTAAAACATCATCGCACAAAATAACACGCTTATTTTCAATTAAAAAGGGAATATCTGTAGAATTAGGGGCTAATTGTTCTCTGCGTCTGTAATCATCTCTGTAAAAAGTTGCATCTAATTTACCGATTAATGGGGTGGTAGGTAAATGTTTGGATAATTCTTGTGCAATTTTTTCAGCAAAATAGATTCCCCTAGGCTGCAGTCCCAGAATTACAGTTTCGATACCATCTATTTGATTTTCAATGAGCTCTTGACATAACCTTGAAATGGTTATTTCTAGAAGTGGGCTGGAAAGAATCAATTTCCGCGTCATTGCTACAAAGTTATCAAATATTATGGACTATTAAAAAATTTCCTCTTCAGGATTAAATAAAGGTAAAATTAAATCTTTTTCAGAAACAATAGGATTCTTTATTTCCCAATCAATATTTAAAATAGGATCGTTAAATCTAATGCCTGATTCTGATGACTTATTCCAAAAATTAGTGCATTTGTAAACAAAAATAGTGTCCTCTAAAGCTTCAAAACCATGCGCAAATCCAATAGGTACAAACAACATGTTTCCAAGAGCAGCATCCAACAAATACTTTCTGTATTGACCAAAAGTAGGTGAATTTTTCCTTAGATCGACCACTACATCATTTACCTTTCCACTCATACAACGGACCAATTTGCCTTGTCCATTTGGATTTTTTTGAAAATGCAAACCACGAACTACTCCTTTTTTTGAATAAGAATAATTGTCTTGAACAAAATTACCCTCGATGCCATTAGCTTCAAATAAATTTTGATTATACGATTCGTAAAAAAATCCACGGTCATCGTGAAATTTAGTAGGAATACATTCTATGATACCTTGTAAATCGTGTTGTGTAAATTGCATAGGAAACCTGAAAGCTTATTTAAAAGTATTTCATTAAGAACCTTTAGGAATTTAAAAATATTGCTCTTAATTTGTGCCAAATTTATTCAAAATTAGGCATTTTTCAAAGTTTGTCTATACTTATTGCATATGACTTTAAATGAATTAATTCAGCAGATTTTTAGAAAAAAATCATATTTATGTGTAGGCTTAGATTCAGATCCCGCCTTGATTCCTTCCTCTTTTAAAAAAGAAATAGACCCCATTTTTGCCTTCAATAAGGCTGTGATTGATGCCACAGCTGACGTGGCTGTAGCCTACAAACCTAATATTGCTTTTTATGAGGCATTGGGGCCAAAGGGTTGGGAAAGTTTACAAAAGACCATAGAATACATTCCAAAAGAAATATTCACTATTGCAGATGCAAAGAGGGGTGATATCGGTAATACTGCCACCAAATATGCGCAAACTTTTTATGACCCAAGTTATTGTGGATTAGATTTTGATTCTGTAACGGTTGCTCCGTATATGGGAAAAGATTCGGTGGAACCTTTTTTACAATTCGAACAAAAATGGGTTATTTTATTGGCGCTAACTTCCAATCCTGGTTCTTTGGATTTTCAATTAATGAAGGATGAAAATGGTAAGACATTTTATCAAAATGTCTTGACAAAATCCCAAGAATGGGGAACTGTAGATAATTTAATGTATGTGGTTGGTGCCACTCGAGCAGAATTTTTACAAGATGTTCGAAAATTCGTTCCCGATCATTTTTTGCTCGTTCCCGGTATTGGTGCCCAAGGCGGTAGTCTGGAAGAGGTTTCCAAATTTGGTATGAATAAAAATGTTGGCTTATTAGTAAACTCTTCTCGAGGAATTATTTATGCAGGAGATGATACATTCACTTCCTCAAGACGAGAAGCTCTGAAGGTGCAAAAAGAAATGGAAATGTACTTGGAGAAGTATTATAAATAGGGAAGAGGGATGAGGAAAGAGTGAAGAGGGAAGAAGGATTAGGACGAGGGATTAGGGATGAGGGAAGAGGGATTAGGGATGAGGGAAGAGGACGAGATCTACCTCATACCTCATAATTTATAACTTATAATTCCATAGCTGCTTAAAAACAATAAAGACTCAGAAAAATTCCGAGCCTTTATTCAATCCGCCTAAGTAGTATTTTATTATTTTTATTAAATAATTTCTTATTATTATCCACAAAAATAATATTAAAATTCAAAAATGAAAATTTTCTAAGAATTTTTTATCTCCTCTTCCATGTCGGAGATTTCTGCATCTAAAGCTTCAGTTGAAATGGTGATTTCAAAGGCACTAATGATCAAAGAAATACTTAGTCCGATTAAGCCAGCAACAAATAACCATTTGGCAATTATATCAAAGCCTAGGAAAATAAAAAACATGCATAAAATGCTAATCAAAAGGCTAGAAATAGCAATGATTTGCATATTTCGAATCATGGAAATACGCTTTCGCAGATTGATAATTTGAATTAAAATTGTTTTATCAGGGTTCTTCTGAAATTTTTCATGCAAATCTCTAATTAATGAAGCCATCGACATAAATCGATTGGTAAATGCAATCATTAGCAAACTAATAATTGAAAACAACAAAGCCGGTGTACTGATAGCTAATTCCTCCATAATTCATAACTCATAATTCATAACTCAAAACTCCTACGCCTTCAATATCACACAACTCAAAGGAGGTAGATTCAACGCAATCGAGAAAGCCTTGCCTTGCCAATTGATTTCTTCTGTCATCATGGCTCCATTTATGGAATAACCTGATCCACCAAACTCCTCCTTATCAGAATTGAAAATTACTTTCCATACGCCTGGAAGTGGTACACCAATACGATAATCTTCTCTTGGAGCTGGAGTTAAATTAAATATGACAATGGCTTGTTGTTTGACATTTTCTCCTTTTCTCAAAAAGGTAATCACTGAATTTTGTTGATCATTTGATTCAATCCATTCAAAACCATCAAAAGAAAATTGTTTGCTGTAAAAAGCTGGTTCCTTGGTGTAGATTTTATTAAGTGCTTGAACTGTTTTTTGAATTCCTTTGTGGGGGGCAAATTCTGTTAAATGCCAATCTAGACTTTGATTATGATTCCATTCTTCTCTTTGTCCAAATTCGCCTCCCATAAATAAAAGTTTACTACCTGGATGAGTAAATTGTTCACTTAATAACAAGCGTAAATTGGCAAATTTTTGCCAATCGTCTCCAGGCATTTTATTCAACAAGGATTGTTTACCATAGACCACTTCATCGTGTGAAAGAGGTAAACAGAAATTTTCAGTAAAGGCGTAGATGAGAGAAAATGTCAAATCATTTAAATGATATTGACGATAAATAGGGTCCTTGGAGAAGAATCGAAGCGTATCGTTCATCCAACCCATCATCCATTTTTGTCCAAAGCCCAATCCACCTTGAAATACGGGTTTGGTTACACCAGGAAAACTAGTTGATTCTTCTGCAATGATTTGAATTTCTGGGAACTCACCATAAATGTGGACATTCAAGTCTTGTAGGAAACTTATGGCTTCTAGATAATGATTGCCACCGTACATATTAGGCTCCCATTCGCCTTGATTTCTAGAATAATCTAAATATAGCATCGAAGCAACAGCATCTACACGCAAGCCATCTATATGGTATCGATCACACCAAAAGGCTGCATTCGACAAGAGGAAGCTTTTTACTTCATTTTTTCCATAATCAAAAATATAGGATTGCCAATCTGGGTGGAAACCCTTTTTTGTATCATAGTGCTCATAAAGTGCACCTCCGTCAAAATTTCTTAAGCCATGTGCATCACCTGGAAAATGAGATGGTACCCAATCTAATATCACTCCAATTCCTTCCTGATGTAATTTTTCTACCAAAAGCATGAATCCTTGAGGATCACCAAAACGAGAACTAGGTGCAAAATAACCAGTTATTTGATAGCCCCACGAAGGAGCGAAAGGATGCTCCATTACGGGCATGAATTCTACATGGGTAAATCCCATTTCTTTCACATAAGGAACTAAATGTTCCGCAATTGCTGAATAACTCAAGTAATCGTTTTCCAACGTTTTCATCCAAGAGCCTAAATGAACTTCATAGATGGACATTGGGGCCGACATGGCGTTTTTCACTTTTCGATCCGTCATCCAAGTTTGGTCATTCCATTCTTTATAGGTATTCCACACTATGGATGCAGTTTTGGGTGGAGTTTCACAAAATAAACCCATAGGGTCTAGTTTTTCTAAATATTCTCCGGATTTGGTCACTATACCGTATTTATAGGCTTCACCTGTTTTAATTCCAGGGATAAATCCTTCCCATATGCCAGATTCATCCCATCTTCTAAAAAGCGGATGCGAAAATTTGTCCCAAAAATTAAAATTACCAATTACCTGAACTTTTTCTGCATTAGGTGCCCATACAGCGAAAAATACGCCTGATTCTCCGTCAACCTCCATTTCAAATGCCCCGAGTTTTTCGTAAAGTCTTGTATGTCTTCCATTTAGAAATAAGGCTACATCGAAATCACTTAATTTAGAGAAAGGTTTTACTTGTGACATATTTTGGATTATTTTAATGCTAAAGCTAAAATAGAAAAAAAAAGACGAAAAAAACTATATTTTTTTCAATATCACTATTTGAAAATATCAAAGAAACTTCTACCTTTGTGCCACAATAAGTCGATTGGTCCGTTCGTCTAGGGGTTAGGACATATCCCTTTCACGGATAAAACACGGGTTCGATTCCCGTACGGACTACAAGAATACAAAATTTATGCCT
>JBEBDG010000019.1:0-17073 GCA_041157165.1 Bacteroidota bacterium | reverse complement strand
CTAAGTGACTAAGACCTGTTTTCCAATTCGCAAATTGATTCGTGAACAGCCACAATAGTGCGATAAATACTATAGTAATGTTGTATAGTATTGTTAATGAGATCAATAATATTTCAATTCTACTTATCTTCATGTTCGTTTAGTTTTTACAATTATTCATCCAAATCTTCAATCTCCGGCTCTTTACCCATTAATTCTTCAACTGGTTTTCCAAGAAAATAGGATTCGATGAAGTCCCATCTTTGTTCATTGGATAGTTTGTGGGTGAAGAAGTATTCCATGATCTCGACGGACATTTTCTGACGGCGGTCTACTTCTTTGAGAATTGCATTGTTGTACCCTCTGTCTGCGAGTCGTTTGAGTTTAACCGGATCGTTCAAACGGATGAAGACGCTCGGATTTTCACCTCCAGCAAGTTCATAGGATCCTAAATCCATGCCTTCGAGGACGTATGCTAATTGCAACAAACCAACATTCCTTTCATCATTGACGGGAAGAAAGGAGGTGCTATAGCGGAAATCATCCGGAAGTGTTCCAAGTCGTCTCTCGTATCTACTTCGGACATCTGATCTTACCGCAGTGAATGCCTGACTGATAACAGCGTATTGGTATTCTTCTCCTGCACGACGTTGTTGAATAAATGACCTTTTTGATCGCCCGCTGACTTTGGTTTCGGTGTAAACGGTCAGTACTAATTCAGCAATGTTTGCTGCCAGCGAAGTGTCTGACACATATTTGTTGAGGGCTTTTGTAAGGTCTTTTTTGGTGAAGTATTTTCCTTGAACGTCAGCCAGTGCATTGTTGATAGCCTGAAAACGTAACGTCAAAAGCTCGAATGTGTTTTTAGATGATTGGTTAAGCTGGTAAGTCAATTTCAACTGTGGACTTACGCTTACGCCCAATTTTTCAAAGAGTGTTTTACTGAAATACTTGTATTTGATTATCGGAAAGCTTTCATCGGAAAAGTGTTTTTCCCATAATGCACCGAGGTCAATTCTAAATATTTTTTGGTCCTTGCTTTCAACAAGTTTGTTTGGCTCGTGTGTGAAGAATTCACCAAACTTGGATAAAATTTTAGTTTCATCTTCCTTATTGACCCTTCCGTAAACAACTGTAAAAAGACTTTTGGGTCTTGCAAGCATTACAGGATATCTATAGCGCTGCAATAGGTCTTTCTCGAGTAGTAATAAGGAACTCTTTACTTTCTGATCAATGTCGACATTATCTCCCGAGAAGACGTGGCTGAAGTCATCGACGGATACGAGTAGATTTCTTTTCTTGCCTCGTAAAACGTAAATCTTGTTCAATTTTTCGAGCACCATTTTTACCTGGTACTGTTTGATTGAAGATAGACCATAGAGAATCTTGGTATACTTCAGGTCTCGTTGATTGAAATCAATAGCAGCTACACCTGTTGATCCCGGTTTTCTTGCTAATCGTCCAACTTCCTGGACATAATCTGCGAGGTGACCTGAAGGAGCATGGTGATACACGACATCTATGTCATCAATATCAACACCCATACCGAAAGCCTTGGTAGATACAATAGCGCTGATGCTACCATTTTTAAATCTTTCGTAGGTTTCGTTCTTTAACTCCTTATTCAAGCCTCCATGATAAATCCCAACCTGGTTTTGAAGGCGCGCGGGGACTATACTGCGAATTGTCGATAACTGATTTGTCCAGGGGCAATAAACAATTGTTTTCTGTTTTTTACCGATCTTATCAGCAATGAAGCCGGCTGTTTTGTTTATCTTTTCTGACTCATGAGATTGATCAATAATAATCTCATTGATATCAAAATTGATATTATCTCTTCGAACTTTACCGATGTACATAATGGCATTTTCCATCGCCAGTGAATCAAGTGTTTCGAATGCCATGTCATTAGGACCGCTGTAAACAGCTGTGGCCGTAACGGCCATTACAGGGAATTTATACTTGTCGTAGTATTTCCTGATTTTCTTTATATAGTTTCCGAGGTACCAGTAATCAACACGGAAATCACGTCCCCAGGTAGTAACGAGATGGGCTTCATCAATGACCAATAACCCCAAAGATCGCTCACCGATGAACATACTCAATTCATAGGAAAGTAAAAGCTCCGGAGACAGGTAAAGAATTGAAATATCGCCATTGTGGACTTGATCAATGATATCTTCTCGCTCGATAAGTGACAATTCCGAGTTGATGTAGGCAACTCCATCAAATTGACGATCCTTTCGCAGAGCAATAACCTGATCCTTCATCAGTGCGATCAATGGAGAAATTACCACCGTAACAGAGTTGTATTTTTCCGCTAAGTAGATCGCAGGTAGTTGAAAGAGCAGAGATTTACCGGCTCCAGTTGGTGCCGTTAAAAATATGTCGCGCACCGACTTCTGATGTACGTTGCCGTTCTCAAACTGCTGAATAACTTCTTCAACGACAGCAGCCTGACTGATCCGAATCAATTCAGTTGATACATCTGGGTCGTTGTAAATTTCCAGATCGCGAAATGTTGGACTGCCCCAGTGCTTTTCAAGTAAATTATTCAATTCCGGGCGGTAGTCACTTCGGAGGCGCCCATCCTGAACAATTAATTCAACCGGTAGCCCCAGATTGCTGATCGCTGAAGCGAAAATTTTTAGTTCTAGATATGCGTCAGGCTGACGTTTGATATTATCATCAACTCCAATTTTTACAGGTGATATGTCCTTGCCGTAAAATAAATCCAGTTTGAAGTCCAAGTAGGATTTGCTGATCGGCTCGAAGTAGAATTTATAGTCAATTGTCAGGTCGTCATCTGCCTGGATTCTCGTAAAAAGCGGGTTTTCGGGTGAGAAAAGTTCTACTCTTTCAAGACAAGCGAACTCATCAAAGAGACCGTCAATATATTGGATGAGCACTATCTCTCCAAAGCTTGTTGCTTTCGCGTAAAAATTGGTAAAGTTTCCTTCAGGAATTTCCTTGCCCTCATGTAATAGATCTTCATAATCTTCCGAGGTCTCATTACTTTGATTCGGGTACTCCGAAAGCAGGTTGTTTTCAAGTATCAGAAAACGCTTTCCTAATTCATCCAAGTTCACATTTTTGCCCAATTGGAAAAAGGATTCGAAATCCATCATTTGTTTGGACTGAGCACCTGAGACTCCAATGAGCAATTTTGTGAAGCTTCCCGAGATTAGATCGAGATCCAACTTGCCATTGGCATCGAGGGGCAAACCTATCGGATGAGGATAACTCTTTTCTATTTCCAGAAGTAACTCATTACTGAATCCTTTCAAAACAAGGACATCGAAGTTGTCTTTTACTGACTCAATTGTGAGTTTGACTTTATCTTTCAGTGATTTCATAGTGTCTAAATTTTAACCCTAATTTTCCCCGTCAACAACACCTGCATCAAGCCTTTTTTCTGCAGTTTTTGCTGATCCAGTTTGGTTTTGAGTAGTTCAATTTCTTTATCAGCGGTTTGAAGGACTTGCGCAATGGCAGATTGTTCTTCAAGTGTAGGAAGCTTTAGTTTCAGCTCAGTGAGTTTTGAAAAGTAAACGTAGGTGCGCGATCCACCTTGTTTTTGTTCTTCTGCAAACCGTTTGAACTCAATACCTTCATTTAGCTTCAACAATAGAAAATAATCATTAATATTCTTTGTCGTGAATACTGGATAAAGGGTGCTCACAATACCTTTGTCAACAAGATTATTAATGTTGAATTTAAACACTAGGTCATCGCTCATGTGCCTGTAGGTAAAGAATCCTCTTGGTACTACATTATATCCAGTATTGTCCTCAGAAGAGACATCCTTATTGTAATAATCCGATTGCAGGAACAGCCCTTTACGAGATGAGGTTAAAACAGGATACTGGTTGTTCTCACTTGACTTTTCATCATGTTTAACTAAATATTTTTTTAAAGATTCTTCCTTCCACTCCTCACTAAACCCCTTCAATCGTTTCTTCCCGGTTAACAGTCTTTGCATTAGCCATTTTTTCTCGGCTTCCTTTTGGGAAATGAGATCCTGGGTCGTTTGAATGGCGGTATCCCATGTGGAGAGAATATTGGCAATGGCGCGTTGTTCCGAGAAGGGGGGGAGGAATATCTTATACTTGCGAATGTCATTAGGACTAATGTGTGGAATTGCTGTGTGAGTTTTTACGGAATCTACATAAAGCTCAAACTTTTTTGTTGAAAAAATATGATGCAAAAAAGACTGATTAATTTGTTTACTTCTTAAACGTAAAACTCGCTGCACTAAATAACAAGGCAAGTCAATTTCCTTAATCTGTGCAAAACTTCTTCCGATCAAAGCTCCGTCTAACGCAATGACAATATCGTCCTTTTCAAGAAGGTACTTATCTAAAGATTTGTCCTCAGGCCAAAAACGTAAAATACTTTCACTCCAATCAATCTTATTTCTTTTAACATTCGATCCCCGGAGTAATTTAATACCATTTTTGGAGAAATTATCACTTGGGAACGCATATCCAGTTAACAAGTTAATATGACTTCCCAACTCGGTTATTCCCCATCCAAGTGGCAGTTCAGTATGATTATTACTTCCCATCTTTTTTCGATTTAGATGTGGATATTTTCTTTGCTAGTTGATCGAAATCGCTTTCAAAGCGTTTGTCTTGGTCAATGCGGAACTGGTCGAATTGTTTTTCTGCCAGGCGTTTTGCAACATCATGGCGGATGGTTCCTGCGTTTCTTAGAATTTCGTATTCATTAAATTGCAGAAAGGCATCCAATTTTTGAATCCAATCGTTCATGGTCATGGCAACATTTCTTTTTGCCTGGTTTTCGGCGTAATCCAAGTACATTCCAACAATGCGGTTTAATTCATCGATCTCGTTTTGTTGCATGTAGTTTTTCGCCACACTGACATCTGTTTTCAAGATCTTACCTTTCGGTGAATTCTTCCATGTTGTCAAGCCCATGTTTGGCAATTCAGCATTTGCTCGCTTCGCTACAATTTCGGCAGCGGTTTGACCTGTAATGGCCCAATGCAATTTGTTTTGGACAGTCTTGTAAAACGTCAGCGTAATATCTGCTTTGGGGTCATAATCTACGCTGCATTGGGCATAGATATCCGTGATCTTTTGGTAAAATCGACGTTCGCTGGCACGTATCTCACGAATACGCTCCAATAATTCCTCAAAGTAATCCTTCCCGAATTGCGTCCCTTGTTTCATGCGCTCATCATCCATCACAAATCCTTTGATGATGTATTCCCGCAAGGTATTCGTGGACCATATTCTGAAGCGTGTTGCTTCGGCGCTGTTTACTCGGTATCCGACTGCAATAATAGCATCGAGGTTGTAGAACTCAACATCTCTGCTAACGTCTCTTGTGCCTTCTTTTTGAACTATCCGGAAATTCCGGATAGTTGCTTCCTTGATCAATTCCTCGGATATAAAAATGTTCTTTAAATGTTCATTAATCGTACGCACATCGACATTGAACAATTCAGCCATTTTCTTTTGTGAAAGCCAGAACGTTTCGAACTCATAGAAGACTTCGATATTGGCATTTTCTTCAGGAGTGCTGTAAAATAGTATTTCGAATTTTTCCATATTTCTATCCCATTAACTCCTTCAGATACATATCCATTTGACCCTGAACCGCTTTTAGCTCATCTTCCAGACGGTCAATTTCTTTCTGTACCGCCTTAATGTCCACTTCTGGTTCTTCCTCGAACGTATCCACGTAGCGCGGAATATTCAGGTTGAAATCGTTTTCCTCAATCTCTTCGAATGTTGCTACATAGCTATACTTTTCTTCCACTACACCAGCGCCGAGTTCGCCCTCATTGAATTTGCGGTAGGTATCCACAATGTGTTCAATGTGGGCATCATTCAATTTGTTTTGGTTTTTACCACTGTCAAAGTGTTGGCTGGCATCAATGAATATTACGTTATTGTTCTTTTTTTCTTTGTTAAAGACTAATATCGCTGCAGGAATACCCGTTCCAAAGAAGAGGTTGGCCGGCAAACCGATCACAGCTTCCAATAAGTTCTCTTCTATTGTTTTTTGACGAATTTTTCCTTCTGATGCTCCACGGAATAATACTCCGTGAGGAACCACTACACCAGCTTTTCCAGACTCATTTAGTGTTTCGATCATATGAGAAATGAACGCCCAGTCTCCTTTACTTTTCGGAGGGACACCGCGCCAAAAACGGTTGTATGTATCACTCTCCGCTTCATCTGCGCCCCATTTATCCAGGGAAAATGGGGGGTTCGCCACTACTGTATCAAAGCGCATCAAATCATCCCCTTCACGATGCTTTGGGTTGCGAATAGTATCGCCCCAACGGATCACGGCATTGTCGTAACCGTGGAGAAACATGTTCATCACTGCTAAGGCCCAGGTACTTCCATTTGCTTCTTGTCCGTATAGGGAGAAGTTGGTTGATCCCACCTCTTTCCCTGCTTTGATCAAAAGGGATCCCGATCCACACGTTGGATCCGAGATGCGCGCTCCCGGTTTACTTTTAGTAAGTTTTGCTAACAGGGTTGAAACTTCGCTTGGTGTATAGAACTCTCCCGCTTTCTTCCCTGCATCACTTGCAAAGTTTGCGATAAGGTATTCGTAAGCATCACCAATGATATCATTGTTCTCCAGGTGGGTTGGAGTCAGATCTAACTCGCTGAAGTCTATCAAGAGGTTCTTTAAGCGCGTGTTCTTATCCTTCGCATCTCCCAGGTTACTGCTGTTGAACGAAATGTTACGGAAGATACCGGATCCGTCTTCGGATGTCAATTTTTCGCGGTTAGCTTCTTCCAAATCTGTCAAAGCGATATCGATCAACTCTCCGATGTTTGATTCATTGCGGTGTTCGTAGAGGAAATCAAAAGAACTGTTCTTAGGGACAATGAAACGCTCCATAGACATGGCGCGGTCGGTGCGCGCTTCGTCTCCATTGTATTTCTCTAAATATTCCTGTCGCTTTTCCTTGTGCACGTCAGATACATATTTCAAGAAGAGCATCGTTAGAATGTAATCCTTGTATTGACTTGGGTCGATTATTCCCCGGAATGTATCACATGCCTTCCATACGGTTTTGTTTACATCTTGAGAGGTCATTTTTTCTGCCATGATCAGTTGTTTATAGCGTTAGTAATTATTTGATTCATTTGAATTTCTTTCAATTCTTCAATCCTGCGTTTTAGGATCTTGTCCTTTTGCTGCAGTTGTATGAGTTCGATTATTAGTTTTTGTTTTTCGATTGTAGGCACTGGGACATCGATTTCCATCAGCATTTTTTTATTGATGGAAGGAATGGATGTCCCTCGCGATAATGATAACAAATAATTCTGTGTTGAATTTTGGTTTAAATACCAAGATACAAATTGTGGGGATATCCTCTTTTTGTCATGGATACAGATCACTAAAAATACAGTAGAAGCAACTGCTGGTGAATAGGAGCCATCATAAACAGCAGAAAGAAATGTAGCGCCTTTGGCTACAATTAATATATCACCTTTCGTAAGAAAGTGTTTTTCGATATTCTCTGTGAAACTTAGTACAGGTGACAAGTTGCTAGCGATCTCTCGGTTTTCGTCAAAGTCACGGGCTTGAATATAAAACACCTCTCCTTTGCTAATAGTGCTGGAGTAAACGCCTGAGTTGATATTTGCAATTGAACTTAATTTCATTTTATACTTAGTAGTTCGATTACAAATATAATTAATCCTTTGAAGTACCCAAAAATATTTAGTAGATTAATTACTAAATTAAATTGCTTAATGCTTCAATCCCTCAACCACCCTCAAATCATTCACCTCAACCTCTAACACATACTTATTAAGTGTGGAATTGTATTTCACAAACGGAGCCACTAACGGATACTGGTCTTTCATCAACAAAAATTGCTTCAGGCTCAGTTCCAATTTTACAGGATATTTCTGTCCTGCATACGCGAAGCCGAAAACATCCGGGATTTGTTGTTCGTGTTTGTCTTCGTTTTTGAAAGGCAAGTCGAGGTATTCTACAGAGCCGATTCGGTCAATATTGTAGGTTTTGTTTTTCTCAGAGGATTGTTCGTAGGCCATGACTGTTTGATAGTTTTCTGTGAAGCCAAATGGTTCTACAATGCGGTCGGAAATCGTTTCTGTGTTGATCGATTGGTATTTCTTTAAGACTACCTGTTCTTTATTCATCATTGCCTTAGTGAGGCGTTCAACTATTTTTCCATTCTTGGCATTGAGTAGGTGGGAGGCCACCATCGGAAGTTCGGAGCCCAAGTAGATTTTGCTCAGAACAGCATCTTTGAGTTTGGACTTTTTGCCTGTTGTGAGCACTAATTCTTTGAGAAACTGTGCTTCTTCCTGACTAAAATGAACGCCGTTGGCACCTTCTTTTTCTATGAAGAATCTTTGGCCAGCATCTTTGTGTAGGTCAAAGCCGCATTCACGCAAAAGGTCTAGGTAGCGGTAAACCGTTCTTTCTGTGGTGTCGAGAAATGTTGATAGTTGCTGGACGCTTTTGTGTGGTGCTTCTTGAAGGTAGGTGATGAGTTGTAGTACCCTCAGGATTTTATGTTGGTTTAACATGTGCAATATTTTTGACAAATAACCCCAATTTGTTCGGGCTCTGCAAATTATTGACCTGAGTTGTCAGGGGAATTTGTTCTGTGAATTATTATTGACTTGAGTTGTCGGGACTATTGATGTAGTTTGTAAAAATATAATTTTAAAGAAATGAATAAAAACACCTTACTTGTAATTCTTTGGATTCCTCTAACAATATTCAGTCAATGGACTTTCCAAAAAGTAGATAATGGTTTTGATGAACCTTATAAAATTGCTTACACGGCAAAAAATAACGATGCCTTGTTAAAATTAGAGCCCGTTGAGACAGAAGTGGCAATTCCTAAAAAGTACCCTTTGCAAGCGGGAATGCATATTTTTGAAACAACCTATGAGCATTCGATTACTGGAGGTGCATTTGTTGATTTAACAAGCGGAATACTTAAAAATACATTGAATGCTTTTTCGGGTGAAATGGTTGTAATAGCAGGCCAAACATCATTGTTGGTTGAAGGAGTAACAAAAAAATATTATCTACTTTACGATGGTTCTAATAAGTTGTTTTGTAATGATGATCGAATAAAATTTACAATACCAACGAGTATACAAGCATTTGATATAAAAGACGAATTAGCAATTGATTCACTTATACAGATTGCAAAATCGTTTCGCACTCAATGTTTAGCTGTTCCTCAGTTATATGAAAAGAAAATTCAGATCTCTTTTTATTTATCAGGCGGTTACCATTGTGATGATGAAATACCTGTTGACATTTCATTTTTAATCGCAGGGCAGTATCAAAAATTTTCCGTCATTGGCGTAAAGTCTCAAAACAGTGCAACTGTTTTTTTAATTGATGATTTAAGTTCCTCTGAAATGAAAGATGCCTTTTTAAAGGCAAGTTCGGTAAAGTTGAGGTTTAACGAATCACATTGTCAAAGCGACTATTATGAGTTTAAAATGACGGGAAGTACCGCAGCATTAAATTTTGTGGGTAAGCCTTAGATTAATCTTCTTGATTTGTCCTTTTATAATCTGAAGATTAAATAGTAATAAAGGCTTAATTTATTAAATGACCATAATTAAAAATAGAAATAACTACTTCTTTGGAGCTGTAGCTCTTACTTCAAATTTAAATATACCATAACTTTTACCCATTCCGGTAAGGCTAAGTTGAACAAATTTGACATCTGGAATTTCACTCAGTTTGAAACACGAATATGATATTCCAGATTCATCAACATATTTTGATTTAAGAACCTTACATTCAGGAGTAACAGTGAAATTATACTTTTTCTGATCAATATTCGGAATGTAAATGATATTCTCAATGTCCCGGTAAAGTGTGCCTTTTTGAAGCTGAGGATTTATAACTATAAGGTCCTGTGCCTTGAAGTCAGAGCACCAAAGGCAAAGTAAGAGCGTAAAAAAGATATTTTTCATCATTTCATTTATTTGTGAGATTATTTTATCAAAGATGATAATTAAATTAGAATTTCTTATAATTTGATTTATTTTGGTGGATCTCATGAATTTTGATCTTCATACCGCCCAATCACCATACTCCTCAACGCGTCATCACCAAACTCCCAATCGTTAATGTCATCCAACGTTTCATAAAATTCAAACATATCTTCCAAATGCTGTTCTAGTAAAGCCTCCGCAATTTCAAAATGAAAATCGCTGTTGTCTTCAAATCCTTCGGGGAAATCTTTGCGTTTCATCAGTGCAATCCAGTCGGTGACTTCGTCAGAGGGGCCGTTGGTTTCTTCATCAAGTTTGAGCGATATGGTTGCTAAATATTCGTGTGCTGTTATACATAAGTAGTAATGCAGGTCGCCGCTGCTTCCAGGCATGCCATACATGGCGTGAGGATGCTTCATGTAGCCGATGTGGAGGTGATCTTCAATATCACTGAAGTCAGGTTGCGGATGCTTGCCGTTGAGCCAGACATTGAAGCCGTTTTTGGTAGTATAAGGTTCTGTTTCTGTCCCTTCTTGAGGCCCAGATCCAATACGCAGCGGTTTTCCTAGGATATTCTGCTGGAGGGCGAGGTAGTTCAAATGATTATTTGCTTTCATTGTCTTATGTTTAAGTTAATTATTAAGTACCCCAAATCTAATGATGTGAGTTTCTTCTTCATTGGGCCAGATTAGGCTAAATCCATAAATCTTGCCATCTATTTCCATCTCAGGCCACAAACCAAACTTGCCAAGAAAATCAACCTGTCCAAATTCATGTAGCGTTCTATTGAAGAGGCATTGAAAACGGTGGAAGCCATCGTGCCTTTCGAAATGATGATGGTGGGTTAGATGAAAATAGTGCCTCATGAATTCAAAGGAGTAGGTGACCGTTTTTTCTAAAATATTTCTTTCGAGAAGAATTTCGTCTTGGAGAATTCGTGTGTGCATGGTTAGGTTGCGCTGTATCTCACCCCAAATCTCCCTTCACTATCAGGCCAAAGCACGCTAAACCGGTACATCTTACCATCGATTTTGATAACTGGTCTGTTGCCATATGCTCCAGCGCCGAGTTTGCTTCTCGCGATACCGAAACTATAATGCTGGCCGTCGATTTTGCAGACAAAGTGATGTTTGTTGTGGTGTAAGCTGAATTCATGCTTATGCGAGAGGTAGAACTGGTGCCCCTTGAATTCGAATTGGCAAAAGGCACTTTGTTCTGAGGGGTTTCTTTCGATAAAGACTTCGTCGGGGAAGATGAGGGCGGTCATAGATCGGAAGTTAAGGGGTTATTTACTTTGCTATCGTATTCGATGATGAGGTATTCCTCTTCAAATTCGTAGTTGTCTTCGGGTAGGTAGCGAAACCAGATCACGTAATCGGTTTTGGTACGGGCGACATAGACAATGTAGACAAAGCCGGGTTGGGTGTCGCGGTGGAAGTGGTTGAAGAGCGGAGCGTCAATGTCTTTTCGGTTGACATTGAGTGTATGCATCTTGGCATTGTTATACTCAAGTGTGCTGAGGGCTGTGGCTAGGGCAGTGTTGAGGTCAGGGGCTGTTGTGAAGAAGTTGCCTTCATTTAGAACTTCATATTCTTCACGGTCCGGAACCCACTGTGCATTTGCGATACCAGTGCTTAAAACGAAAATCAAAAAGAGCTTTTTCATGGTCATAGATTTAAAGGTGAGTAGTTAAGAGAAGCTTCTAACTCTTAATACCCAAACCTCAAAAAGGTAACCCTGAAATTGAAATTATTTCGAAAAATAAAAGATTATTACCGCTAAAGCAATGATAATCAATATGGTAAACATTGTGATGTTTTTGATTTTTTGAGCTTTGGCTTGGCGTTTTGATGCTAAAATTGCCTCGGCTTCACTGTATTTGAAGTCATCATGAACAACTAATTGCCTTTTTCTCTGATACTTAATCGTAGGTTCTAAATCAGCACGGATTAGTCTTTGAATTGAATTTTCTTCCTGTTTAAGACGAAGCTTCATTTGTTTGCGTCTTTCTCTAAGAAAGCTGAGTTCCAAAAGGCGCTCAAATTGGTCCATTTGATTTTGCTCTAACTCCTGACTCATTTCTCTTCCAAATAAAGTTCACGCAATTTCTTCTGGCAACGGGCCTTCTGATTCTTCGCATTGTCAGCGTTGGTGTAGCCCATTACGGCTGCAATCAGACTAAAAGATTCCTTCATATAGAAGAATCGATATAGCAACTCGTAGCATTTTTGAGCAATGCTTTCAAAGTGGTTTAAGACCTTATCTAGTTTATCCAACTGACTTTTCTGACGCTCAATTTCCAACTGATCTGTCAACCAGTCATTATAGTTGGTGCGCTCACCTTCAATACTTACAATTTCCGGAGCTCTGCCAGCTCTCTTGAAAATCTGATTTCGGCAAATTGCAATCAAATAAGTCCGAATCGAACACGTCAAAGTAAATTCAGGGTCCTTTGCCTTTTCAAAAAGTACAATAATGGCATCTTGGTAGAGGTCAGCCAGGTAAGCCTCATCTTTGGTGAATTGCTTCAAATGCTGAAAAACAACCACCCGATGCTGCCTGTATAGGCTCGCATAGTTGTGATGGTTGGTTCTGAGTAATTCGAGTTCGGTCATTGGGGTAGATTTTTCCAAAAAGCGCCTTATTCCACATTAAATTTTGTGTACTTCACCTCTGATTCTTGATGAGATTTCAGGCTGATCGATGGGTCTTTGGATGTTCCGCCAACTATAAAAACATCGACAACATCGTAGTCCCAGTCTATGGATTCTCTTAAATAGACACCACTTACGTGGTATTTGACTTGGATCTCATTTTTGAGTGGCGCTTCGATGCTAATTTCGGTTAACATGGTTTGTGAGGTTGCGCCATAAATAATTTCGGGGCAGGGTCCTGCTAAATCGGCTAGCGCTTTTTTGTCATTTTTAAACATTGATCTTAAGAAACCTAAATGACGGTCGCTGCATTGATAACCAAGGTCTAGCTCAGCTAAAAATTGGCATTTTAGATAATGTTCTTCGTTCAAATTGAAATCGCCTTCATAATTACAACCATTACCAACGAAGGTCGCAACATAGCCAAGCGCCGCACGCTCGTAAACCGAAATGTTTTTTAGATAAGCTGTATTGAAATGATAGTCACCATATTTACCTATCCAAAGCACTTTGGTGCTACTTTGTTGCGGAGCTTTGACCTCACTCATTTTTACTTCATATGCTTCTAGCGGTAAACTCAGTTTGGCTTTTTTACTAGTTGCATTTTCTTGGTTGAACTCGTCTGTAGCTACTTTCTTTTTCGGGGCCTCAGCAGTGCCAGCTTCACAGGATAAAATCAAAAACGAAGTAAGGATGAGTAGGTATTTCATTATGTTATTTTAGTTCAGATGTCTTTAGTTTGTTATCTCGAATAATCAAAGAATACCCAACGATTATTTATATTGACAAAAAGAATGTCGCTAAAAACTTGTGCTTTTTGATATTGATATAGATTTTTTGAATAGGTTGAGGTACAGAATTCAGTCTCAAATTTTGTATTAATTCGATCTAATTCATCATAGTTTTTTGATTCATAATCTTCATCTGAATAGATGTTCACAATGTAAAATTGAAGACTAGGTGAGGAGGCATAAATTGATCTACAATAATTTAATTTATTTCGATGCAAATAAATGAACCAGGATTTAAAATTAGAACCTACAGAGATCTCTTTTTTGTTTGGAACAATGCTATATTTCTCAATGGCAAAATCTCTGAATTGTTTCTCAGTTTTTTCTGCTAAATCTAAGTTTACTTTTTCTGGATATGAGACAATGTTGTCATGAAGGGAAATAAAAACGGGTATACTTCTTATCTGCTCTGCTTTAAATTGATTTAAATCAAATTGATAAATGGTGTTTCTAAAAATAAAATGCAAATAATCAATCGGATATGAGGCAATAATCGTAGAGTCACCATTAACAATACTATTTGTCAGTCCTTTTGGACATGGTTTTTTAGTTAGCAAGGTATAAAGTGTATCTAAATCTTCAAAAGTGGGGCTGTGCTCAGCAAGGAAGGCTAGGTAAGAACTGAAGCTATGAATTTGTTCAATATCTTTTCGTAAAGTGTATAGTTCGCTTGATTCCACTTGGGTATAGTAATAATCATTCGTATGTTTATCTATATCAATTGAAAAATCAATTAGCATATTTCTCACTTCGTCGCGCTGATCTTGGTTTTTTAATTCAATAGTATTACCAACTGTACCTCCGCTACAGTTATTTGTTTGCTTCAAACACTTGATGATTTGATCGGGCATATCAGGGTTGTAATAAACTTGGAAAGCATCGTCACACCCTTCTGCACTGGAATACATTTCTAAATAAAACTCGCGATCACCAATGCAATAGAATTTTATATTGGTTTTACTTTCATATCCATTTACGGTGAGTTCTTTAAAACACAAGTTGTTTTTAAGAGATAGTACCCGATAGGAATAATTGACACTTTGCAATTCAGTTTTCTGTAAATTATCCTGATTCTCACCATTTCCCCAGGTTAATTTCATCACCTCTTTGTATTGATTGTTTTTAATCAATTCCTTAATTGTTTTTGCAGATTGATTTGCATCGTCAATAGGATTTTGTGTTTGACCAAAGCTATAAATAGCAATGATTAAGCATAAAGCAAAAAATCTAAAATTCATAATGTAAAATTGAAACCTAAAACTACTGATTTTGCAGATTGAAAAGAAAATAACAACTTGGAAACTATCAAATAAAGTATGGAAAAGTAAATAGTCTTATTTTAGCTTGAAATTTGAATCAGATGAAATTCCTCCTTTTTATTGCACTCTTCCTCACCCACAACGCCTTTGCTCAAAAGTATTTTTATTCAAATAATGGTAAATTTTACAACCAAAGTATTGAGATAAAAAATCGTACTACAGCTGAGTTAACAGTCGCGGTGACTTTTGAGTCATCTGAGCGATGTTCGTGTGATCGGGAATTAACTTTTGTTTTACACAAGAATGAAAAGGGTAATTACGTAGGCCATCCTTATGGCCATAAGGAAAAAATGATTACCGCTTGGGTAATAGGTAGTGAAGTGACCCAATTTATTGTTAAGTATGATGAATTTGAATGCTGTTCAATAGCAGAAGGGGTTTATCTTCGCAAGCATAAGAAGTAGTTACTGATTATCTATTTGTTTGACTATGAACAACAAAAACATCTTAACCATTGCGTTGATTTCTATTGCTATTCTACTGGCTATTTCAGGGATTTTCTATTACTCTTTTGGAACGCCTAAAGTTGATGAAGTGACCAAGCAGCAAGCCGAAGCTGATTCATTGAGAAATGTCTTAAGAGAAACGCAACAAAAGTTAAACGAGGAGCAGAAACTGCATCAAAAATCAAACTTAACGCCACCACTCACGCTTGAGCAACAGCAGGCCAAGTTGGAAAAAGAGCTGTTGATGAAAGAACGAAGTAAGCCTTTGGATCATTTGTCATTATCATATGATCATACGTATCGTTGGTTTGCAGGTAAAGAGGAATATTCGGGTTATATCTTTAATAAAGCAAAGTATGCCACCTTCATGAATTTTGATATCCGTGTCACTTTTCTTTCCAAAACTAAAACATCTTTAGGGTCTAAGGTTTTTACGGTTTACGAGTATTGTTATCCTAACGATGAAGTGTCATTTAAAATTCAAACTACTGCACCAAGTGGTTATCAGTACCATGAAGTAGAAATCATCAGAGCTGTGCCGCATCAGCCAGAATTAAGTGATGAGTATGAGCCGAACGAGCAATAAAAACGCAGCGCTCATTCCCCCTCACAAACTCAACACCACCACAATCACAAATAACAAACCTGCAATCAGGATTCCGTACGGATTTTCTTGGGCCTTATTGGCATTCGCGTAACGCGTGGCGAGGGTAGGGCGTTTCATGGCTTTGAGTTTTTTGGGTTAGGGATCAAAAAGGATTGGAGATGCTTCTTAACCGTAAACACTCGGGGCCGGAAAGGTTACATGGGGTGGGTGGAGGTGAGGTGTTGAAGATAGGCGTTTAGTTGGGTGCCGAGGTAGTAGGGTAAATTCATTAAAAAGTAGGGTTTGCCTTTTGGGGTTTGTTGGGCTTCAATACTGAATTTTCCAGCGTAAAATCGAACGGCATAGGGGTGATCAGTAGCGTCTATGAATTGATGTAAAGACTTAAGTTTGCCGATCTTCCCTGATTTGACTTCAACGGGAATTGCAAATTTCTGAAAGGCAATAACGATGTCTACCTCTGCTGAAGATTGATTTTTTTCTCTGACCCAAAAAAGCGATTTGTTGTGCTTGCTTGTATTGAGGGATAACAGCTCTTGTTGAATGAGATGTGGTATAATTGCTCCTTTATATGCAGTGCTGAGGTCTTGCATGGCCAGCATGTCGGCTTGGATATTTAGTTCATAATTGACCAGGCCTGTATCTAGAAACTGTAGCCTTGGAGATTTACTGAGGTCGGGCAGTAGGGGTAAAGAGGTTGCAGTTGTCGGGTAAATGAGTTGAATCACTTTTGCGTCGTCGAGGTTTCGAAATGCTTCACCGACTTCTCTGGATTTATAAGTGGAGTTTCCGAAATTTTGAAATTTAATCCGGGCATCTAAGTAAAAAGCTGCCGTTGACATGATGTGCCGGATAACACGTGCTTCTGATTTGTTTGAGGCATATTTCACGACGTCTTCTTTGTAGGTTTCCCAAATGCTTTCGTAGATTTTTGAAAAATCGGATAATTGTTGTGTTTGGGCATAGGTTTTGACTACCTCAGGCATGCCGCCTATAATGGCGTAGCGATGAAATAACTCAAGTAGGGTGGTATGTGCAGCTTCAGATATTGGAACTTTTAAAAGTTCTTGTTGAGCAATTGTGTGTTGAATTGCACTCAGAAACTCTTGAAAATTAATGGGGTATAAATACAACATTTGAACACGCCCAACAGGAAAGCTTTTTACATTTTTGAGTGTTTGTTCTAGCAATGAGCCTGCGGCAATGACATGTATTTCGGGTTCAAATTCATAGAAGTATCGGAGCAGAGCAATGGCTTCTGGCGATTCTTGTATTTCGTCTA
>JBEBDG010000018.1:0-17128 GCA_041157165.1 Bacteroidota bacterium | reverse complement strand
GAATAGGCTGTGGCTAAAACGGGATCTACCCCAAATAGATATACCAGAACAGGGACGGTCAGGATAGAGCCCCCTCCACCAATAAGTCCTAAGGAAAGTCCGATTAATAAAGACGCGAAATAGCCAAATAGTTCTAGCATTGTTTCAAATTATGATACAAATGTCAGGAAAGTATTTGATGGAATTCGTGATTTTTATCACAATATTGAAAATTTATTTAAATGGGCAAATGAACGATTTCCACTTGATTTTTCACCATTTTAATTTGACCAGAATCGGCCAATTTCTTCATGAGCCGTGATATTACTTCCCGAGAAGAATTAAGTTCCAATGCCATTTGCGTAAAGGAAATTTTAACAATATTTGATTTTAAGCTTTTTTGATGTTGACGTAAATACCATATTAATCTTTCGTCTAAATTTTTAAATGCAATTTGATCAAGCATTTCTAACAACTCTTCAAAACGATTGCGGTAGGTTTCCAACACAAATTGGTACCAAGATTTATACTTACTCGCCCATTCGTCCATTAATTCAATGGGTATAGAGATTACAGTTGTATCTACTAAAGATTTTGCCATGATTTGACTGCTTATGTTTCTTGCAGCACATGTCATTGAAATTGCACAGGCCTCGCCTGGGTGTAGATTGTACATGAAAATTTCATTGCCCTCATCATCTTCACGAGATACTTTGATGATTCCATCTATCACTAAAACTGCTGAACGTATCGGTTGACCTGTATACATTAAAAATTCATCTTCCTTGAATTTTCGAATGTGTCCAACTTGCTGAATTTTTTTCTGTAATTCAGGTTCCAATTGGTTAAAAAGTCCTTTTATAATTTCTGATTGACTGCTCATTGGATTGAAATTACTTGTTGTTTTTTATGGCTTTCAAAGGCAGCATCTATAATTTGCATGGAATTAATTCCAGCGTCCACATCTACTATAGCATTTGACTTTCCTGAAATTGTTTGATACACATTTTCAAAAAAATGCATATAATTTCCTCTTTCAGATGGTATCAATTTTCTTTCCTGATTAGTATGTAATGATCCATACTGTTCTTTGGGTTCCATTCCCCAGTCTGGGTCATTCAATGGCACACAAGCTATCAAGTCTGCTTCTTGTTTGTCGGCTCTTGATTTCAAAAAACTACCATTAGTGCCAAAAACTTGATAAGAAGGAACTAATTCCTTATAAAAGTATCCAGATTTTAATCGAACACGTAGCTTTTCGTAATATAATATAATTTCAAAATAATCTTCCACCAAGGTGTTTTTACGCATGAATCGTAAATCGGCAAATACTTTTTGAGGTAATCCGAAAAGCGAAAGGGCTTGGTCAATTACGTGAGGTCCTAAATCCCTCATAATTCCAGAACCTGCATTTTGTTCTTCTTTGTGAACTTTAGGAGAAAGTGCTGGATTGAATCTATCAAAATGCAATTCCATTTCTACAACTTCACCTAATTGTCCGGATTCAATGACTTTTTTTACTGTTAAAAAATCGGAATCCCATCTTCTGTTTTGAAAAACGAAAATATACAAATTTTTTTCGAATGCTAATTTTTTTAATTGAATAGCCTCTTCCGAATTATTGGTAAATGCCTTTTCAACAATTATGTGTTTCCCAGCCTCTAAGCATTTATATGCATATTCAAAATGTGAATAAACAGGCGTATTCACAACTACTAGGTTGATACTTTCGTCTTTTAAAATTTCTTCCAAGGAAGAGAAACTCTTGCAATATGGATAGGTGTTTTCAATATTTTTTTGACTTCTTTCCCAAGACCCAATCAACTGAAAACCCTCATGTAAATCTAAAAAAGGTGCATGAAATACACGACCCGACATTCCATAAGATAAAAGAGCTACGTTTATTTTTTCCATATTCAGATATTTAGGTAAATTTAAAGGAATAATATCTTTTTATACAAACCTATTTCAAATGAAAAAACTAATTTATTGCTTTTCACTTATTTCTTTTGCTTCATTTTCTCAAACAAAAAAGATTCCTATTAATCAGCCCCTAATCACCGATCAATTTTCGGCTGATCCTAGTGCCCATGTTTTTAAAAATAAACTATTTATTTATCCCTCTCATGATATAGATGCTGGTATCAAAGAGGATGATTTGGGGAGCCATTTTGGAATGAGAGATTACCATGTTTTTTCACAGGAAAATCCTCAATCACCCATAAAAGACCATGGTATAGCTTTGAAATTAGAAGATATACCTTGGGCAGGAAAAATGCTTTGGGCACCAGATGCCGCTGAAAAAAATGGGTCTTATTATTTATATTTTCCTGCTAAAGACAAAGAAGGAATTTTTAGAATCGGTGTAGCCGTTTCAAACCAGCCGGAAGGTCCATTTAAAGCAGAAAATAATTACATTCAAGGCACTTATAGTATTGATCCAGCTGTATTTAAAGATAAAGATGGGAGTTATTATATATATGTAGGTGGTATTTGGGGTGGCCAACTTCAACATTGGAAATCGGGTAAACATGAATTTGACGAATCGCAACCAGCAGCCAATCAACCTGCATTAATGCCCAAAATGGCTAAATTATCTGCAGATATGAAATCCATTCAAGGTTCTTTGAAAGATGTTCAAATTGTAGATAAAGATGGCAAATTATTGCTTTCATCTGATCATAACCGAAGATTTTTTGAAGCACCTTTTGTTCATTTTTATAAGGGTAAATATTATTTTTCCTATTCAACAGGAGATACTCATTTCATTGCCTATGCCATTGGAGATTCACCAATGGGACCCTTTACCTATCAAGGAGTTATTTTAAATCCAGTAGATGGTTGGACCAACCATCATTCGATTGTAGAGCAAAATGGGAAATGGTATTTATATTACCACGATGTTCAAATGTCGGGCAAAACGCACTTGCGTAATATTAAAGTTACAGAATTGAAATACAACGCAGATGGAACAATTCAAACCATCACAGCCTATCAATAATATGAAACGAATCGAATTTTTAAAGCAGTCAGGTATGGGTTTAATGGCATTAAGCCTTTTTAAATGGCCTACCAACAATCAGGCTGAATTAGAATCAAATTGGGCTGGTAATTTGACTTATCACCGAAAAGAATTATATGCACCTAAGTCACGAGCTGAATTGATTGATGTTGTAAAGAAAATCAACAATGGAAAAGCACTAGGTTCAAAACACTCTTTTAATACAGTAGCAGATACAAATCAATCCCATATTTCTTTAGTATACTTAAACAAAGTTTTGGAATTAGATAAAACTAATCAATTGGTTTGGGTTGAATCGGGAATTCGCTATGGAACTTTGGGTAAATGGTTGGATGCTAGGGGGTATGCTGTTCATAATTTAGCATCTTTACCACATATTTCTGTGATGGGAGCAGCAAGTACAGGAACGCATGGTTCAGGAGATAAAAATGGAAATTTATCCACCGCAGTGGCTGCTATTGAAATCATAAAAGCTGATGGTGCGGCTATTTTATTAACTGAAAGAGATCCAAAATTTTACGGTGCAGTAGTTAGTTTAGGAGCATTGGGGGTGATTTATAAAGTAGCCTTAAAAATTCAGCCACGCTTTGAGGTTACACAACATGTATTTGAAAACTTGCCGATGTCCAAGTTGAAAGATCATTTTGATGCCATATTTGGTTCAGGTTATTCTGTAAGTCTATTTACGCATTGGATAGATAAAAACATCAACCAGGTGTGGGTGAAGAGGAGAACGGATGTACAATATGAACCACTTGGAAAAAATCTGTTCGGAGCAAGTGCAGCTACTCAAAATTTACATCCTATTAAAGTAAATTCACCGATAAATTGTACAGATCAAATGGGCGTACCCGGACCATGGTATGAGCGTTTACCGCATTTTAAAATGGATTTTACGCCATCTAATGGTGCTGAACTGCAATCTGAATTTTTTGTGCCTAGAAAAATGGCCTATCAGGCCATTACCGCTATTGAATCCATGCATAAGGAAATTTATCCTTTGTTATATGTGACAGAATTAAGAAGCATTGCTGCAGATCAATTTTGGATGAGTCCCGCCTATAAGCAAGATATTATTGCCATACATTTTACTTGGAAGCCAATGAATGCTGAGGTACAACAATTATTGCCAAAAATTGAAGCTAAATTGAAGCCTTTCAATGGGAAACCACATTGGGGAAAAATTTCAAGAATTTCTGGGAATGAATTGGCAAAAAGATATCCTAAATGGAATGATTTCCAACAATTACGTAGAGAGATGGATCCATCCAATAAATGGACCAACGATTTCTTACGGAATTTAGGTTTAGTTTAAGTCATGATTGCCATAGATCAATCTTTTTTTTACAATCATCTACAAAAAAGAGATGTTTCCGGAAATAAATATTCATTTGGAAATGTATTAATTTATGGAGGTTCTACCGGAAAATGGGGGGCCTCCATTTTAGCATGTAAGTCAGCACTACGTTCAGGCTCGGGTTTGGTTACTGCTCTTTTGGATGAATCTCTACAATCTGTTTTTTTAGAATGTATTCCTGAAGTAATGCATTTATATCAATTTGAATTAGAAAATATTCTAAAATTTGATGCGATTGGAGTCGGTTCTGGACTTGGTCTGTCAGATACTTCAATTAATCATGTTCATGAATTACTTCAAAACTTTAACAAACCAATGGTTTTAGATGCCGATGCATTGAATATTTTATCTTATCATCCCTCTTATTATGCCCATTTAAAACCATATCATGTGTTGACTCCACATTTTGGAGAAGCATCACGACTTTTTGGCAAAAAAGTTACTGAAAATAATGTCACAGAATTGGGTCTTTCGTTTGTTAGCAATTATCCATGCACTTTGGTTTTAAAAGGACCCAAAACAAAGGTGATTGCTGCAAATGGAGAGGTGTTTATCAATACGACTGGGAATGATGGACTTGCCACGGCCGGCAGTGGGGATGTATTAACTGGAATTATAACATCTTTTCTTGGGAAAGGTTATGAGCCATCGATTGCTGCTTGCTTAGGAGTATTTGTTCACGGACTAATGGCTGATCATTGTAATACTCATCAATCAAAGTCGAGCATGATAGCTACAGATTTAATTGAAGCCTTGAAAAATATTGAAATATAAAAAAAGCTCAGCATTGCTGAGCTTTAAATCATTAAGTTAAAAGAATTTTCTTTGCATAATCAATACAAATTTTGACCTCTTTTACTGGATCTGAGTCTGCAGGAACTTCATATTCCAATTCAACTGTAACTGGGAATTTATATTTTTTATCACGAATGAGTGTTAAAATTTGTTGAATAGGAGTATCACCCTTGCCCCATGCTAAATTGGCTCCACCATGTTCTTTATTTTGGCGATCTTTTAGGTGCATACTTGTTATTCGGTCATTTTTGTTTTCAATTAATTTCAATAAGCTTTCAACCGTGTTTGCACCTCCAGCGGCAATGTAGTGACCACAATCAAGATTCAATGAATTGTATGGAGATTGAGACAATGCCACATCCCAGGCTGTATCTGTTGCTTGTAAATGAGCGTGGTATCCAAAATATACGCCATGCTTAGCACCTAAATCGCCCAATCTTTGTGATTGTTTTGGATCTGTAGGTAATTCAACCGTTACAGATTTAGCTCCTAAAACCTTAGCTACTTTAAGTCCCCACTCTACTTCTGCATCTGAATTATTAGGTCCGAATGCATTTGGTTTGAATGCATAAACAGATATACCTGCTTTATCTAGCAATTTTCTTGCTTCTTGGAATTTATCCATCACAACACTCTCTCTCCAAGCTTTTACATCTTTTTGGTACTGAGCCATTTGGGCTCTTTGTTCGTCTGTGAAATTAGGTCTTTGGCCGGGAACAAATTTAAATTGAACTGGATTTTTAGGTTTTCCTGCAAATTCTTCAACTGCATCACCCATTAATTCAATGGCTGAAACGCCAGAATCTAAACAGTATTGAATCACTTGTTCTAAGCTACCTGGTAAACTTCTGTAGGAATAAGTAATGGTTCCCATTTGTACACCAGCAAATTTTGAATTTGGTTTGAAGGCCGAGTTGGCAAATGCTTTACCAACTACTAAGAATCCTAATGAAGCAAGAGATCCTTTTAATAAAAAATCTCTGCGGGAGTTATGTAATGTGTTTGACATCGTTTTCTAGGTTTAGATTTTAACTTAAGTTTACAACATTTTTTTTAATTTTTCTTTCTCTAAGAACGAAATTGAGACCAAATTACCAATTTTATCGAGCAACTAATTTCCTTTGATCTCCACGGGATTCGATTTGTCGAAGGAATTTACTATTTGTAGGGTATATCCATTCGAGGATTTATTTACTTTCATATCCCAATGGTGCGGACTTTCTATATATCTTATGGTGATACCCAGGCTCCCATCTTTTAACCAATAATAGGAGGCCGCAATTTTAAAGGGAGATAAACCTTCCAAAGCATTTTTAGCAAGTCTTAATAAATAAGGCCCTTTTAAATTCGTTTCAGATAAGGTAAATGTATTTTCTGATAATGGGATGGAATAGTTTCCTAATCCATCTGTTAGGCTTAGAGCAACATTTTGTCCATCTTTTTTAAATGCAATTGATTTTAATCCTAAAAAATTTGAAGAAAGCTCAATTGGTTTTTGATCAAAATCATTCCAATGGTCACTTGCATTTGATTGGGGCGATTCAATTCTCATCTCGGCCAATTGTTCTTGTAATTTCTTTTGCTCTAACTTGTTATTAGGTAATTTTTTATCTGAAAAAGCTGGAAATAAATGTTTCCAAATATTATTCAAATCATCTTGTAAATCAAGTGATTCAGAAGTAATGATAACTACAGCATCTTTTTCGGGGAAGACAATAATGTATTGTCCGTAGGCACCATCTGCACGAAACGCTCCATTTCTACTTCTCCAAAACTGATATCCATACCCTTGTAACCAATCGGATGAATCTTTCTTGGATTGACGAGCCTCTGGTTCTTGTTCAATTTGTTTGCTTGTGGCCTCATTAACCCATTTTTCTGATAATATTTGCTTGCCATTCCATTTGCCTTTTTGTAAATATAATTGGCCTAATTTTGCCATGTCCTCGGTTTTTACTCGAATTCCCCATCCACCCACATTGATTCCTTTGGGGTCTTTTTCCCAATCAATTTGTTGAATTCCAAGTGGCTTCAAAAGTTTACCATCTAAATAGGTAAGGGTTGTTTGTCCAGATACCTTCTGCACAATTGCACTGAGCACATAAGTGGCTAATGTGTTGTATAAGAATTTAGTACCTGGTTTGTAGTCGGTGGCTGCACTTAAAAATCCTTTTAACCAATTATCAGAAAAGGGGACAATGGCTCGGATGGGTTCAACTTTGTGTCCTGCCGACATAGTCAATAGGTCTTTAACACGTAAATCTTGTAAATATTGATTTGTTTTAATATCGCTATATTCAGGAAAAAAGGAAATTACTTTATCGGTAACGGATAATTTTCCTTCATCAACTAATAAACCAATGGCAGTGGATGTCCAACTTTTACTTACAGAATACATGGAATGTTTTAATTCTGCAGCATATGGTTTAGCCCAACCCTCAGCAATTACTTTACCATTCCTTAAAATCATGATGGAATGTAATTCGTGTTTTTCAGAAGAATAACTTTTTATCCATTCGCTGATTGCTTTTGAGGAAACTCCTTCTTCTTCTGGGGTAGAACGCTTTAAATCTTGTCCAAATGCAATAATTTGAACCATGAGTAAGGCTACAATCAAGCGTGTCTTTTGTAAATTAAATTTCATAATTAAAGGTTTGCATGTAATTTAGTCGTTTAATTTACAAACATATTTAGTTTTTTTTGTCATGCAAGAACTTATATTAGAGGTTGATGAGTTAGGAGTAGGGTATGGAGCTGATAAAATATTGCATTCTATTACTTTCCAAATTAGAAAAGGAGAAAACTGGGCCGTGGTTGGAGGAATGGGTACAGGAAAAACTACTTTAGCAAAATCTCTTTCAGGAAGATTATTCCGAACCGGGACGGTTCGGTTTTTTGGTTCAGATCACCCTGCTAATGTCTATTTGGTTGAACAACAGCACCAATTTAAGAATCGATCCAATGTAAATGAATTTTATTTACAACAGCGATTTAATTCTTCTGATTCAGCAGATTCGTATACTATTCGGGAAGAACTCGCTTTAGAAGATAAGGAGGAAGCCTGTAAATGGATGCATTTATTTCAAATGGAAGATCATTGGGAGAAACCAATTTTGCAATTATCAAATGGTGAAAACAAGCGCCTTCAAATGGTAAAGGCTTTGTTGAAAAAACCTGATTTTTTATTGTTTGACAATCCATTTTTAGGTCTAGATACCGATGGGCGTGAGTTGTTAAACCAAGCTCTTTGTGAAATTCATCTACAAGGAATTCCATTTTTAGTCATTAATTCTCCTGGTGAAATGCCTTCAATCATTACGCATGTTATGGTATTGAATCAAGGAAAATTAGTTTGGAAGGGGTCCAAAGAAGTTTATCAGGCCTCTCTGTTTGACCAAGAATCTATAGCTGACTTCGAATCTAATTTAAATGAATTGATTCGTACGCGACAAGTATACGAAGATTTTCAAATTGCCGTAAGGATGGAGAATGTTCAAATATGTTATGGAAATCGAATGATTTTGAGAAATCAAAATTGGATTGTTAAAAAAGGAGAGGCTTGGGCTTTACGGGGACCCAATGGTGCAGGAAAATCAACGATGATCAGCATGATTACTGCCGACAATCCTCAAAGTTACTCGCAAGCCTTATGGCTTTTTGATAGAAGGAGAGGAACCGGAGAAAGCATTTGGGATATAAAAAAACGAATTGGTTTTGTGAGTCCAGAATTACATTTATATTTTAAAAATACGGGTATTTGTCTTTCTGTGGTAGGTTCTGGTCTATTGGATACGCTTGGCTTATTCAAACCATTAAGCGATGAACAAAAAAATCGTTCATTCAAATGGATGCAAGTTTTAGGTATTTCCCATTTAGCCAATAAAGAATTTTATAAAATATCCCAAGGAGAACAGCGAATTGTTTTATTAGCAAGAGCTTTTGTAAAAAATCCACCTTTGTTGATTTTAGACGAACCATGCCAAGGATTAGATATTGGGCAAATTGCTCATGTAAAAAAAGTGCTAGATTATATTGTCAAACATTCAAATACCACATTGATTTATGTGAGTCATTATGTATCTGACATTCCAACATGTGTGAAGCAAGAAAAGGAGCTTAGTCTTGAACCAATAAACCAGCAGCCCATTGCGTAGCGTAGACGCTTTTAAATAGTTTTGTTCTTGTTTCAATCATTTTTTCAATTGATTCCAAGGTTTTTTGTTCTCTTGAATTTATCATAAACAAAGAACCTTCTCCATTTTGAATGCGAATTTCTTCAGCTCGAGTTAGTTGTTTGTAATTTTCCACCAAGGCCACTTGAACTTTAACTTGTTCCTTTAAGTTCTCAAATTCTGTATGGTATTGCTTTACTTTTACTTGTATGGAGTTTCTTTTCAGACGTTGATTAATTTGCTCATCTTGGAATTTGATTTTCGCTTTTTCATATTCCCCACGTCCGAATCGAAGAGGGATGGGTAATTCAATTTTTAAACCAGCAATGTAATTGTTACTAAATGAGTTTTCTGCAAAAATGTTTGAAAATTGGTTCCCTGGACTAAGTTGTTGATAATCCAAATTGATTTTAGGAAGTAAATTTTGAAATTTCAGTTGCTTTTCAATTTGCAGTGCATTTAATTTAAAATCATATGATTTTAATTCAGGATGAAAGGTTTCTGCCTTTTCTAAGATACTTTCTAAATTTAAGTCAAAATCTTTCCAAACTTGTTGCTTATCGATTGCTGTGTCTGGTTTGATGTCAATTGCTAGAATTACATTTTGTTGTTGTTCATTCCATAAGTAACTAGACAAAGCAATACTTGATTTTTGAACATTTAGTATTGAATTGTTCAAGTAATTTTGATAGGACTGAATTTGGGTATAAGCTTCAAGCGTGTCGATGCTTGGTCTTTCACCTAATTCAAAAGATTTTTTAATTAATTGATAACGATTTTGACTGATTTCAAGTGTTTTTTGTGCATTTTCTGCGATTTGATGTGCTTTCGACCATTCCCAATAGGCATTAGAAGCTTCATACATCAAATTATTTAATATAGCCTTTTGTTCTTGAAGGCTCATTTTATTCATTTGTTTTGCTTGATTGAGTGCTGCTCTTCTTTTGTCAATCAAAAGATCTTTGGCCAATGGAATGCTAACTCCAATAAAACTACTTGAACCAAACGTTTTGGTTGGGTCAACTTTTGAACCTTCGTAATTTTCAGTTCCAACCGTGAATTCAGTTCCGAACCAAGTAGGAATGATCAGTTCAGGCGAATTGTATTGGTAATACGTTTTTCCATCAAATGTTTTTTTTGAAAAATAATGAGTGAAAATTGGATCAAAAGCACCTCTAGAAGATAAAATATCTGCTTCAGATCTTTTAACAGACAGTGTTGTCTGGATATAAACTGGATGGTATTTTTTTACAATTTCTAGGTATTGAACAATTGATAGCTGTTCGTTTTCAGCCAAAAGTCCATAAGTTACAAAGCAAATCAAAAAGGCTAGAATGTTTTTTTTCATCTTATTTTGATTTCTTTTTTTCTGATTCTTTATTTTGGTAATAGTCAGGAGGGAACCCATTGATATTTCTCCAAATTTCGTAGCCAATAGCCACATCTTTCAATAATGCGATTCCCTGTGCACCCATCCCTAAGGTTAATTCCTTCGGCCAAGGCCTTTCTTTAGGATCTGGGGCCACCAACACTCTGTATAAACCGTTGGAACTAACTGAAGATTCAATGGCAAACACCTTACCTCCAAAAGTTCCATAACTTGTTTGCGGCCATCCCGAAAATACAATTGCAGGAAAACCATCGAAAGTGAATCGAACCTTTTGACCTTTTGAAAGTAAGGGAATGTCCATTGGGCGTATGAACATTTCAACAGCCATGTCTCTCTGGGTTGGTACAATTTCTGCTAATGATTCACCTTCTTTTAAAATTTCTCCAATACCCGACTTTTTAGCCTGAACGATTTGGCCATTTTGAGGGGCAATGATGTAATATAAGCCTTGGCGAATACTGTAATTACTTAATTGGTTTTCAATTTTTGCCAAATCACCTTCTGCAGTTGATTCCATTCCAAGCGCACTTAATTTATCCCCCATTGCTTTATTGGCCTTATCTTGGTATTCTTGTTCAATACCATTTAACTCCAATTTTAAATTATCTAGTTCTTGTAAGCTGACATTAATTTTGTTTTCAATGACCGTCTTTTTAGCTTGTGCATTACGAAAACTTACCAACCTTTGTTGGTATTGTGTTTGAGAAACCAAGCCTTGTTGAAACATTTTTTCTTGTCTATCTAATTGGTCTTTTGTCAATTGAAACTCATTTTCTAGGGCAATTAATTCAGCTCTTTCTCCTGCTAATTTATTTTCAGTTTGTTTTAATTTATTTTTGGTCTGAATGATTTTAATGTTTTTTGCCCGATTGATGGCATCGACTTGGTTTTGGCTTGTAGTTGCCTTTTCATGGTAATATTGAATATTTAATTTCTTTACATCCAATTGCCTTCTTGTCCGATTGACCAATTGAGGATCTAAATATTCTGTTTTTACTTCAGAAATTAAGGCAATGGTATCTCCAGCTTCCACAAAATCACCCTCCTTTACCCACCATTTTGCAATTTTACCTGCAATGGGAGAGTTAATTTCTTGGGACCTATTTTCTTGCTTGATAGTCGTTACCGTACCCTTTGATTTAATATTTTGGGTCCAGGGTAAAAACAAAAAACCAACCAAACCCACTAGCAATCCATAAATCCAAGGTTTAATAACCTGGTCTTTTTCAATTTGGTATATTTTATGATAGGATTTAAATTCCATTGATTTTTAATTAGAAAGTTCCGTTGATTAAATTCAATTGTTGATTGCATTTTGAAGCAAATTCTGAATCATTGCTAATGATGATACACGTTGTATTTTTTAGTTGTAAAAAATACTCTATTACTATTGGTTTTAAATCTTTACCAAGATCAGCCCACGGTTCTTCCATCAATAATAATCTTGGAGAATTCACTAAAGCTCTCAATAGCAATATTTTCTTTGTATTTGTGAAAGGGATTTTTTTACCAGTTGGATCCAAAATCGTATCAAATCCATTTGGAAATTGCTCTAAAAAATTACCAAAGCCTAATTTTTGAGCTAAATGTATAACATCTGTTGGATGAATACCCTTTCTGCCTAATTCTATGTTTTCCCAAAGTGTTCCTTGGAATATATCCTGCTGTTTTAATAGGATTCCAATTTGGTTCCGTAAGGTATATAAGTTGTAATTTTGAATAGGTATATTGTTGATTAAAATAGTACCTTGGAAATCGGAATAATTACCACTTAAAACTCTGATTAATGTGGATTTACCACTACCATCTCCACCTGAAATACATATTTTTTCATTTGATTTTACACTTAAATTTATATTTTCGAGTACTGGATTTTTCTCGTCAAATCCAAAACTTAAATCTTTAACTTGTAATTCATGACCTTCTAAGGAATTTTCCAGTTGAATACTTCCACTCGATTCCAAGGGTGCCTCAGTTATTAATTTAATTTTTTCAATCCCTGTTAAAACATCGTAAAAACTATCTAAAGAGCTGATTAACTTGCTTACTGCACCAATAACCATTAAAATAACAATTTCGGCTGCAATAAATTCTCCAATATTTAGTAATTGATTTAATAGTAAATACGTTCCAATACTCAACATGGAAAAAGTTATAACTACTTTTGAGCTAATTAAGCTTATAAATTGAATCAATAAAATTTCAAAATGCTTCGTTCTGGCACCTAAATATTTTTCTACATTATCATCTGTTTTTTGAAGACTTATTTCATTGATTTTTCCGAGTTTAAAAGATTTAATGGTTCGCGCAATTTCTTCAAACCATGCGACAACTTGGTATTTATAGTTGCTTTCTTCTAAGGATGTAGAAATTCCATTTTGGAAAGTAATTTTAAAGATTAAAAATAAAATAACAAGCAAAAGAATTCCTAATGCCATGAAAATCGGATGGTAAAGGGCTAATAGAATTAAGCCTAATATAATTTGAATACTAGCCAATGGAATGTCAAGCAATATTTTTGAAATCCCCTTTTGAATGTTTAACGTATCAAAAAATCGATTCACCTTTTCTGGTAAATAAGATTTATCCATTTTTTTAAGATCCAAACGAGGAATTTTACTAGCAAATTCAAAAGCGATATCTGCAAATATTTTCTGTTGAACCTTTTCGATTAATTTCATTTGGTTCATTTGGATAATGCCAGAAAATAAAACACCGAGGGTTACCATACCGATTAAAACATAAATAGAAGTAATCATTTGAGCCCCCATCACCAAACCGATGATTGTTTGAACGCCCAATGGTAAAGTAAGCTCAACCATGCCACTTAATAAGGAAAAAACATAAATACCTTTAATCTCCTTTTTATATGCATATAAAAATTCAAAAATGGGTTTGTGATTTTTCGACGTTTCTTTCATTTTAATGATTTTTTGCAAATATAATATACTTTACTTAAATAATAGTAATACTATAATAAAATATTGTTTTAATATTTTTTTAATAATAAATTTTTAATTTTAAATAGTCTTACTTAAATTTGTGATGTCAACGTTTTCAAAATGGATTTATTGCTTCAATTTAGGGTAAATAGTAATTTATTTCTGAGGGATCCTGAATCTTCAGTGATTGGGAAGCAAATTGTCCGTAAATCGATTGACTTGATAGATGATCTTGGTTTTGAGCATTTTACCTTTAAAAAACTTGCCATTGAAATTGGTACCACAGAAGCCACCGTTTATCGTTATTTTGAAAACAAACATCGTTTATTACTTTATATTCTTAATTGGTACTGGTCTTATGTTGAATATTTATTTTTAATTCAATTAAGAGGTATTCAAGATCCCAAAGAGAAGTTAGTTAAAGTTTTAGATATTTTAACTAACCATTTGTCAAATGGTTTTGGAGAAGTTGATTTTGACCAATCCAAGCTCATTCAAATTGTGATAAAGGAAGGCAGTAAAACTTATTTGGTAAAGGACGTAAAAGAAATTAACCAAGAAGAAGTCTTCAAACCTTACAAAGAAATTTGTGAACAAATTTCACAAATTATTGTAAGCATCGATTCACAATATCTTTATCCGCATTCATTAGCAAGTACTCTAATAGAAGCAGTTCATCATCAAACTTTTTTTTCAATTTATTTACCCAAACTGACAGACTATTCAAAGCATAATTCTAAAAATTATGTTTTTGAATACCTTAAGAATCTGGTCTCTTCTTTATTAAATTACTAATAGGGAGGAGGCCGGTTGGGTAAACCATTTTGGTCCTTGCGCAGTCATATACACGCAATCTTCTAAACGAATTCCGAATTTCCCTGGTATGGCAATGGTTGGTTCAATGCTAAAACACATCCCAGGTTCTAATAAGGTTTTATTATTTTTTACCATATATGGCCACTCATGCCCATTCATGCCTATACCGTGACCAGTGCGGTGGGGTACTCCTGGTAGTTTATATCCTGGGCCAAACCCAGCATCTGTAATAACCTTTCTGGCAGCTTTATCCACCTCCTCGCAGGCAACACCCAATTTTGCAGCTCCAAAACCAGCTAGTTGTGCTTTTTGTTCTAATTCCCAAATTTGCTTTTGATAATCACTTGCAGGTCCGAAAACAAATGTCCGAGTAATGTCAGAGCAATAGCCACCTATTCGACAACCAACATCCATCATGACAGTATCTCCTTTTTTTAAGGGCCCTCTTTTTGAACTTCCATGAGGGAAAGAACTTGCTATCCCAAAATTGACATCTGCAAAATCATGTTGGGCCCCCATTTTTTGATGTGCATATGCTATTTTCTCAACTATTTTCGCAGCAGTTGTACCTTCCTCTAAAAATTGAATGGCATATTGAATAGCCTTTATTGTCGCATCAGATGCCAACTGCATCAATTCAATTTCGTGATCAGATTTGATAGAACGACATGGAATTATGATATCGTTTCCTAGAACAAATTGATAATTTTTTGTACTACTTCTTAACCCTTCTGCAATGAAAAAGCGGGCTTTATCTTCAATTCCTACTTTTCCAGGTTTCATGTTGCGCATTTTAAACTGCTTCAATGCCAATTCAAAAGGATTTTCGTGTTCATCCCATGTAATTACATCTCCTTTTAACTTGGGCAATTCATTGAGCCGGTCTTCTTCAAAAGCAGGACAAATGTAAAATAAGTCACCATTAGAAGGAATTATAGCCAATAATGATCGTTCACTTGGGTACCAACGTAGTCCGGTGAAATATTCCATGCTGGTGCCTGCATCGAGAATCAAAGCACTTAATTGCTTGGTTAACATCAATTGTTGTGCTTTCCTTACCCGGGCTATTCGTTCATCATCTGAGATGGATTTGAATTTTATGAGTTCAAAGGAGGGTTCTTGTGAACTCATAAAATAGGTTGGCGAGTTCGCCAAACCGAATAATAGACCTGAATTTTTTAAAAAATCTCTTCTGCTAAACATGAAATTAGAATTTAATCCCCAAGTTAAATCCTAATCCTCGAATACCAGGAGCAATTGAATTGGCAGAGAAATTTACTTTATCTTGGGAAACACTAAATTCAAATGGAATGGGGGAATCGTTTTTTGCTTCTTCAATTGTTTTAGTTAACTCAGCTTGAAGTAGGGTATTGATGGAAGGATTTAAATTAGCAATTACATTACCTTTCATAATACCGGCATGAGCCCCAATAATCCAAAGGTCAAGTACAAAAACCTTAGATAGATGTTTTTGAACCCCTAACAATAAACCACCCGAAAGTCCTGAGAGATTACCTGAAAATTGAGCTCGATTGGATGTTGAAATTCTTGTGGCAGGATCTTCGATATCTATGGAAATTGGAACGGCAAAATCAAAATTGTTTTTTCGAATATATGGTGCCATATAAAATCCACTTTGCGCCTTTTTTCCAAAATAATAGCGAAGTTCAATGGTATATGCTTGATTGCCAAGATTAAACTTTGTAAAATCTGCGCCTGGATCAGACACTAACGTATTTAATTTGTCAGCAAATGGAATCATTCCGTTTGGCATGAACCTTCCATTCAATAAGACAGTGGTATGTTTGCTCAGGGCACGTTCATAACTGATACTATAATTGTTGATGAAAAGAGAGCTTAAATTAATTTTCAAAGCATTTTTTTGAGAAAAAAGGGGCATTGAAATGAAGAACAGAAGTATTATTTTTTTCATATAACGAAGCGAATTTATGTATTAAATATACAAAAATTAAGTAATTATTCCATAATTCATCAACCAAGTCTATTATTTTTCATTTATATTTATTTTTTAAAACTTTAATGCTTAAATCCTATTAATAATGGCAATTTATAATCTAACAATCAACGGAAAAAAAGCCCAGATAGATGCTGATCCAGACACCCCTTTATTATGGGTTATTCGTGATTATGTTGGTTTGAAGGGAACCAAATTTGGTTGTGGCATGGGTCTTTGCGGGGCATGTACGGTGCATTTGGATGGTATGGCAATTCGTTCTTGTCAAACTCCTGTTTCTTCGGTTCAATCGACAAGTAAAATTGTAACCATTGAAGGAGTAGCAAGTATCAATGCTGTTGTTCAGCAAGCTTGGATTGAGGAGCAAGTTCCTCAATGTGGATATTGCCAGTCTGGACAAATCATGTCGGCAGTTGCTTTATTAAAGACGAATCCGAATCCATCTGATGAAGATATTGACAATTTTATGAGCGGCAATATTTGTCGTTGTGGAACTTATAATCGTATCCGCAAAGCAATTCATAGGGCTTCCAATGAAATTAAAAAATAAATAAAGATGTCAACAAACACACAATCATCCGTAAATCGTAGAGATTTTATACGTTATTCTGGTTTGTCGGGATTTGCCTTAATTTTAGGTATTTCATCAAGCAATGGATCAAACCAAATTGAAAATTTGG
>JBEBDG010000017.1:0-17177 GCA_041157165.1 Bacteroidota bacterium | reverse complement strand
GAATTTTTTGAGTGACATCTACTGATTCATCTGCAAATAAAATTCCACCACCTAATTTTGAATAACCAAGTACAAATTCAAATTTATTTTCTTTATTAATCTTGGTGATGTATTCACGGATATTATTGTATAATTCTTCGTTTTTCTTTGCTTGTTCCTGACCTAATTCAGCTTGCTTTTGCTGAGAGTATTGTTGCAACTCGGCACCTTTTTTCTTTAAGGTTAAGTCAGCAGCTTGTAACTCAGCTTGAGTCATTGCAGATGCTCTTTGTTGAATTGCAGCAACTTCACCTTGCAGAGCTCTTTCTTTTTGACCTAAATCAACCTGCAAACGATATCCTTTGTTTTCAAATTCCTTTTGAGCGTCTTTATAAAATTCGTAATGTGTTAACAGTGTATCTGTATTGACAAAAACTATTCTTTTTCCACTTGCAGACATAGGTCCTGAAGTAGAACTTGAACCATTTTGTTTAAAAAATAAAAATCCAACCACTAAGGTTAAAACAGCACACCAGATTAAAGGTAAATTTTTCACTTTTTGTATTTGTTAATTATTGTTTGCAAAAATAGTATAAATGATTGAGTTGACCTAAATTTTCTTTATTTCCTCCTCAATTTAGATCCAGCAAGCGTCCAAAAGCCTCCTACCAAGCCACCAACTACCATTGTTATCAAATAAATCAACCAAGTTTTACCTCCTAAAGGCAAAACTGAAGCCATTTTTTCGGGCAATGAACTTTGATTGGATTGACTAATCCAAATCGCGCTGAAAAGCCACATGAATCCTCCTGATAGAAAACCAATCAAAAAAGGTTTTTGTTGTAAATTCATCAAATAAGCCATTAATCCATAAGCTATTGCAAATGCATACCATGAAAAATATAAACTTAAAAGCGCTCCTACACTCAAAAAGATTAAAATAGTTAATGTAATTCCTCCTGATTTCATCGTTTTTATTTTTCTAAATTAATTTTCTTTTTAATTCGGCTAGTATTTTCAGTTGCTGATTGCATAAATAATAGCGGTTTTAACTCACCTTTTGCCCATACATCTACTAAATCATCATAATGAACACTCGCTGGATTACCAGATTGTCCACCCGGATAAATACCATAACCCTTAGGTTTGCCATCTTTTGATAATTCAACTACCAATCGCCAAGAAGGTCCTGTTCTAGTGGTAGTTGCATTTACAATACTACCTCCCCCACCAATTGGAATATTCAAACGGCTCAAAGCGTCCATTCCCGGAATTAAATGTCTGATTCCTGTTTGCTTCACCTTAAACCACTGCCAAGAGTCACCCAATGCACCATGTCTCGTAGTCAAAGAATCTAATCCAGCATTCCATGAGGTGGTAACAATTTCACCCAATGTTTCTACTTTTTTAGTCTTTACATTGTCGAACCATTTCGCGGTTGGTTGTTCAAGCATCATTTGGGTAGTCCGATCTAAGGTCGGATGGCTCATCGGAACATTCAAGTCCGCTTCAAATTCATCATCCCATACCATAGCCATGAATGTTTTAACCCAATTTTCAAAAATAGTTGGGGCAATTAAATCCGGATTATTTTGCAAGTTCCAAGATTTTAAAATCTTTAATGCTTCCTTATTTTTTACTGTTTTTTCATTCAAATGACTTAAGAAAATTGGAATTAACCTTCTTGCACGAATATTCATATTATCATTTTGTAAACCACGCAAGGAATCGATCGTTGCTTTTTCCATTTTTTCTAAACGCTCATTGATTCTTCTTCCTCGCTCCGATGGGGAATATTGCCATCCTAAATAATAAGGATAGGTAGGATCAGCTGAGAATTGATTGGCAGAACTAACAAATTCACGTGGTGGATTTTTCACATGCGGATTGTGCGCATGGGGTATATAACCCTTCCAATCTGCATTTGGATCGGTTCCATCCAATAAATATTTTCCTTGCAAATGAGCTTTCAAAGGGAATTTACCATTCACCCACAAAGCAATATCTCCTTCATTGCTGGCAAAAACAAAATTTTGCGCAGGAGCAGTCATATACTGCAGGGCATCAACATAATCCGCGTAATTTTTCGCACGATTCAATAAATAAAACAATTTCACCTCCTGTGATTTCTCATGAGCTATCCATTTCAAGGCATGTCCTACAGGAATATTATTTTTGAAAGGTTTTTCATTTGTTAAATACACCACGGGACCGTGGTGTGTAAAATAAATCGTATCCACGATTTCCTTTCCTCCTTTTACCTTATACTTCTCAATTCGAATTGAAGTCTTCTTCCATTTTCCATCATGGAAATATTCTTTTTTAGAAGCGTCTTTGAATTTCACCTGATACCAATCCAATACATCTGAACCTACATTGGTAACACCCCATGCAACATTTTGATTAAATCCTGCAATTACATTTGGCGCTCCGGGCATCGTGACACCATATACATTTATACCTGGTGCCGACAATTGCATTTGATACCAAATCGAAGGTAAAGAAAGATTTAAATGTGGATCATTTGCTAAAATTGGCATACCCGACATCGATTTCTTACCAGATACAGCCCAGTTATTAGAACCAATGCTTGGATCTTTTTCTGGCATATTAATTGCACTTCCCAATCCAACAAATTCTTTAGGTGCATCTGGACTTTTCAATGGTTTAAAATCCCAAGCCGTTCCCTTTGGAATAATTGGACTTTCTTCAAAAGGATAATTTGGAAATAAGTCTTCTGCCACTTCTTTTCCATATTTTCTTAAAATATTTGTCATCTTTAAATCATCCGTTCCGGATGCCAAAACAAAGGACATATTTTTTAAAAATAATGCACTTTTCATAGGTGTCCATGGCTCTGGTTGATAATTCAATAATTTATATTCTAAGGGCAATTTTCGTTCAGATAACGATTGAATGTAAGCATTTATACCATCTGAATATGCATTTAAGGCCGTTTTAGATTTTTCATCTTCTCCCATTCCTATTAAAGATTGTTCAGCTCCATAAACTGAACCCATCCTTCTTTGGAATTTATCAGATTCTATTCCCTTTTCACCTACCAATTCTGCTATTCGGCCTCCGGCAAAATAGGTTTGAAATTCCATTTGCCACAAACGATCTTTTGCTGTTAAATAACCCTGTGCCATATATAAATCATGGTCATTTTTGGCAAATACGTGCGGAATACCCATTTCATCATAAAAAACCTGTACCTGATCCTCAAGTCCGTCTATATTCAAAACCTCTTCCGTTGTTTCTAAACTGGATCTTGATTCTGCATTTTGCCAAAAACCATGAAAGGGACTTAATAATTTTCCAATCGGCGGAACCGTACCCAAAGAGTTATGCAGTAGGTAGGTAAAACCCAAGGCTATTAGCATTGGGATAATTTTATTGATTAATTTCATTGTTGATCAATAGAAAATAAGTAATTTTCTTTATATTTTTTTTAACTTTTAAAAGTCAATTTAAGTAAAACTGATCATTAAACAAATTTTTCCTAGCTAATTAAATGAAAAGAAGAAGCTTCCTCCAAAGTGCAAGTGTAATTGGACTATCAACAAAGTCATTTACAAAAAAGGAATTACCATTTTTAAAAACAGAACCTATAATCATTGCAACCTGGAAAAATGAAGAAGCATGTAAAGCTGGTTTTGCCAAAATTCAAGCAACTGGAAAAGCTTTAGATGGTGTAGAAGCTGGAGCATGGATACCTGAAGCTAACCCCGAAGAAACTACTGTAGGATATGGAGGCTATCCAGATAGGGATGGTCATGTAACCCTAGATGCATGTATCATGGACCACAAAGGAAACGCTGGATCTGTCACCTTTTTAGAAGGAATCATGCATCCCATTTCCGTTGCAAGAGCAGTAATGGAAAAAACACCACACGTAATGCTTTCAGGTGAAGGTGCATTACAATTTGCTCTTGATCAGGGTTTTAAAAAAATGGATTTACTCACTCCAAAGGCAAAAAAAGCTTGGGAAGAATGGAAAAAACAAGCCAAATATGAGCCAAAAGTAAATATTGAACGACATGATACCATTGGTCTTTTAGCTCTGGGAAAAGAAGGGGAGATTGCAGGTGCCTGCTCAACAAGTGGAATGGCTTTTAAAATGCACGGACGTGTAGGAGATTCTCCAATCATTGGAGGAGCTGTTTTTTGCGATGATGAAGTGGGCGGTGCATGTGCTACAGGTTTAGGAGAATTCGTGATGAAAACACTCGGATCTTTCCTAATTGTTGAATTCATGCGTCAGGGAATGAGTCCACAGCAAGCTTGTGAAGCAGCCATCTTGCGCATTGTTAAAAGATACAATTACAAAGAATTTCAGGTTGGGTACTTAGCAATCAATAAAAAAGGAGAATATGGTGCCTATTCTATCCAAAAAGGTTTTAACTTCACTATTACAAAAAATGGGCAAACACAAGTAATTGAAAGCGCCTCCTATATGAGCTGAAAATTGGAGATTTATGGAAAAAGCTAAGAAAGTCAGTAAAACAAAAAAGAAATTTTTAATAGAAGCCGCTTGGGAAACTTGTAACCAAGTGGGTGGAATATATACCGTTATTCGAACCAAAGTACCATCAATGGTTGAAAAATGGGGGGATGATTATGCCTTAATCGGACCCTATTTCCCCCAAACAGCTGCCGCAGAATTCGAAGAAATACCTTTAAGCGAGGACTCCCCAATTGAAAGAGCCGTCATGCATTTGAAAAGTAAAGGCTTGGCCGTTCATTATGGGTATTGGCTCATTACTGGTAAACCGAAAATTATCCTATTTGATATAAATTGTTTAATTGACCAAGTAAATGACATCAAGGGTCGCCTGTGGTTGGATCACAAAATTTCAACTTTAGGAGCAGAAAGTCTCGTCGATCAAACGATTGCGCTCGGAGAATTAATTCGTATTTTCTTGACGCAATTGGCAGAAGAAATGAAAGGGAAAATGGATCTAGTTGTTCATTTTCATGAATGGATGGCCTCCACTTGTTTACCCGATTTAAAAAAACAAAAAGTCAAAATTGCAAGCGTATTTACCACCCATGCCACTATGTTGGGTAGGTATTTAGCTGGAAATGTACCTAATTTTTATGATGTAATTCATACTTTTGACTGGCACAAGGAAGCAGTCCATTATGGAATTGAAGCTCAAGCAACTTTTGAGCGGCAAGCCGCTCAAAAAGCCGATGTTCTCACAACAGTAAGTGATATTACAGCCAAAGAATGTCAATATTTCCTTGGTCGAATACCTGAATTAATTTTACCAAATGGTTTAAATATTCAACGATTTGCTGCAATGCACGAACATCAAAACTTGCATTCCAAATACAAACAGAATATTTCAGAATTTGTGATGGGTCATTTCTTCCAAAATCAATCATTTGATTTGGACCAGACTTTGTATCTTTTTACATCTGGAAGATTTGAGTACAGCAACAAAGGTTACGACCTTTGTATAGATGCACTTGATAGACTCAATCGTAAAATGAAAGAAGCAGGATCGAAAAAAACGGTGGTCATGTTTTTTATCACCAAACAGCCCTACCATTCCATCGATCCAGAGGTTTTACATTCCCGTGCTGTCTTGGATGAAATAAGACAAAACTGCGAAGCCATTGAAAAAGAAGTTGGTGATAAACTATTTCTCGCCTCCGCCTCTGCAAGTGACTTAAGTCTCCCAGATTTAAATCAATTCGTTGATGAATACTGGCGTTTACGACTTAGAAGAACCGTTCAAACCTGGAAAACCAATCGATTGCCTAAAGTAGTCACCCATTTATTAAAAAACGAGGATGATATCATTCGAAATCTCCATCGGACCAATTTATTGAACCATCCAGAAGATAAGGTAAAGATCGTTTATCATCCTGATTTCGTTGTTTCTACCAATCCATTATTTGGTTTGGATTATGGACAATTTGTTCGGGGATGTCATTTAGGTGTTTTTCCTAGTTATTATGAACCATGGGGATATACTCCACTAGAATGTATGGCCCGAGGTGTTCCAACAGTAACATCCGATTTATCAGGCTTTGGTGATTACATGATGCAAATTATGCGTGACTATGAGCAATGGGGAGTGAGTGTCGTTAATCGTAAATCACAAAATTACGAGGAAGCAGCTGACCAACTAGCCAATTTGCTATTCAAATTTGTTGGACAAAGTCAAAGAGAACGAATCATGCAAAGAAATCGGGTTGAAAGTATTGCAGATACATTTGATTGGTCGAACCTAAGAAGTTACTACGATACCGCGCATGAACTAGCAGGAATGAAAAGAAAGTAACTACTTAGAATGACTTAAGGGATACGGTAACTAAATCATTGTATCCCTTAAATTACACATATCTTTTTATGGTTTATTCGAATCTACAGGTAATCTCTGCTCTCTGTTTGAAATATCCCAAGCCATAAAGAAAACCAATCTACCTACTTTCTGTGCTTTTTCAAATTCTATTTTCTCTACATCATCTGTAGGTTGATGGTAATCTGCATGTACTCCATTAAAGAAAAATGCAACCGGAATACCATGTTTAGCAAAATTGTAATGATCCGAACGATAATAAAAACGATTCACATCGTTCGGGTCGTTGTAACGATAATCTAAATCCAAACCGGTATGTTTTTTATTTTGGTCTTCCATGATTTGGTGTAGATGAGAAGAAAGTTTATCCGAGCCAATTACATAGATAAAATCTGGCTTGCCCACATGTTCATCATCATCTCTACCAACCATATCAATATTTATATCACATACCGTATTGGCTAATGGAAATAAAGGATGTCTAGAATAATATTCAGAACCAAGTAATCCTTTTTCCTCTCCAGTAACTGTCATAAACAAAATACTTCTTCTTGGTCTCTTACCATCAGCTAATGCCTTGCCAAAGGCTTCTGCTAATTCCATTACTGTAACTGTGCCGGAGCCATCGTCGTTAGCTCCATTATTGATTTGCCCATCAAAAGAGACACCTATGTGATCATAATGAGCAGTTATAACTACCACTTCCTCTTTTTTATCAGTTCCCTCTAAAAACCCAACTACATTATATGTGTCAACAGGTTTTTCAGATCGCTCAATACTCAGTTCGATTGAATTTGGATTAAATTTAGATGCCAGTGATTTTTTCTGAAGGCCTAATTGAGTTTTATATTGCAACAATGAACTTACATCTGTCCCTAATAATTGGGCAGCCATATCTGTAGAAATAACCAAAACTGGAAACTCCGCTGAGACATCTTTTGTATCTTCGGTGAAAACCATTCGCTCATTCCCAAACCGTTGCGCCATCACCTGACGTTGACGAACAAAATTACCAAAAGCAACCTCGTCTCGATCTGTAATCAGTATCAATCCCTTCGCTCCAGCCTCTTTTGCATATTTCATTTTTTCTTTCCAGCCATCGCCTTTTCCAAAAGCCGATGGATCTTTTGTGCCTGAAAGCACAAAATTTCCATTAGCATCTTTCGCTTCTCCTTCAAAAGCCAACAAGAAATTCCCTTTGGACTTTAAGCCCTTATAATCCTGAAATCCATCTTTTTGAATCCCAAAACCAATAAAATTAATTTTAAATTTAGAAAGAGCCTGAACAGGCGCAAGGGCATTTGCAATAAAATCACGTAGATAGTTAAATGTTTTTCCGTTCGACTTCAATTCAACTTTCGTCCAAGCTCGATTCAACAAATCTACTTTTTGAAAATAACTTCCATTCACTGGAGCAAGTCCAACCGATTTAAAATGATTGGCAATATATTGTGCAGCAATCCATTGTTCTTTTGAACCTGTATTCCTACCTTTCAGGCTATCGGAAGCAATAAAGGTAAGATGTTTTTCTAAATCTTTTGCTTTGATGGTAGCTGCATATTGCACAGCTGGGTCTTGGGCAAACAGTTTAAAAGCCGTTGCAAAAACCAACACAAACAAGCTAAATTTCTTCATTTTTAAAGATATTGATTTGTTGATTAAAATATTAAAAAACGAAGATAACAATTCCATGATAAATCACATAAAATACCTAAATTTGTAGCTAGAATTTCACCTTCATTTTTCCATAAATTATGATTCCTAATTTTAAGTATCGCGAAGATTTCTCATTACGTCACAATAATTCAGATTTCAGCGATATTCAAAAGATGCTTTCGACCATTGGAGTGGAAAGTATAGACACTTTAATTCAACAAACTGTACCTGAAAAAATCAGATTGAAGCGACCGCTTCAATTACCTGAAGCCCAAACTGAATTTGAATTCTTGAGAGAATTCAAACAAATTGCTCAGCAAAATACCATTGCCAAAAGTCATATTGGTTTAGGATATTACAATACAATTGTACCATCGGTAATTTTAAGAAACATTCTGGAAAATCCGTCTTGGTACACTGCCTACACTCCATATCAAGCAGAAATTGCACAAGGTCGATTGGAAATGCTTTTGAATTTTCAAACCATGATTATCGATTTAACGGGTATGGAAATTGCGAATGCTTCGCTTTTAGATGAAGGGACATCAGCTGCAGAGGCAATGAATATGCTTTATCACCAAAGACCTTCTTCTAAAGAAAATGCTGATACCTTATTCGTTTCTGAATTATGTTTGCCACAAACAATAGATGTCTTAAAAACGAGGGCGGAACCGATAGGAATCAAAATCGAAGTTGGGAATCATGAAAAAATAGATTTATCAAATCCTGCCTATTTTGCATTTTTAGTCCAATTTCCTGCCGCAAATGGTGAGGTATTTGATTACCAAGACTTGGTAAAGAATGCAAAAACTAAAGAAATTGCAAGTATCGTTGCTGCCGATTTATTAGCCCTAACAATTTTAACTCCTCCTGGTGAATGGGGAGCGGATGTGGTAATCGGTACGTCCCAGCGATTGGGTGTTCCAATGGGTTTCGGTGGTCCACATGCTGCCTTTTTTGCAACACTTGATAAATACAAGCGTTTCTTACCGGGTAGAATCATTGGGGTATCTGTAGATGCTCAAGGCAACCGGGCACTACGAATGGCTCTTCAAACTAGAGAACAACATATTCGGAGAGAGAAAGCAACATCAAATATTTGTACCGCTCAGGTATTGTTATCCATTATGGCAGCCGCTTATGCCGTTTATCATGGACCAAAAGGACTAAAAAATATTGCTGGCAAAGTCTTTGGCTTAACCTCGCTATTAGCCTCTGGATTACATAAACTTGGATTTTCAACCGAAAACAAATCATATTTTGATACATTAACAGTCCAAACAAGTGACCTAACGGCAGAAATTAGAGAAATTGCTGAAGAAAAAAATAGAAATTTCTTGTACTATAAAAATGATGGAACGAAACTATCTATTTCCTTAGATGAAACCACTTCAGAGGAAGATGTGACAGATATTTTAGCAATTTTCCAACGGATATTAGGGAAAGGAATACAAGGTGTCGAATTAGCATTGAATAATCCAATACCTGATGCCTTGTTGAGAAAAACTAGTTTTTTAACACATCCCGTGTTCAATTCCTACCATTCAGAACATGGCATGTTGCGTTATTTGAAATCTTTGGAAAACAAAGATTTATCAATGGTTCATTCTATGATTTCACTGGGTTCTTGTACCATGAAATTGAATGCGACAACGGAAATGATACCCGTAACATGGCCAGAAATTGGAAACATTCATCCATTTGCACCAGCCTATCAAACAAAAGGCTATCAACAGATGATTATTCAATTGAGTAAATGGTTATGTGAAATCACTGGATTTGCGGCCATGTCTATGCAACCTAACTCAGGCGCTCAAGGAGAATATGCTGGATTAATGGTCATTCGAGCTTATCATGAATCCAGAGGAGATCACCACAGAAACATTGCCTTGATTCCATCTTCAGCGCATGGTACCAATCCTGCCTCTGCAGTAATGGCTGGTATGAAAGTGGTTGTGACGGCCTGTGATGAAAATGGAAACATCGATGTTTCAGATTTACGAGCAAAGGCCGAGGAGCACAAAGACAATTTATCCTGCCTCATGGTAACCTACCCTAGTACGCATGGTGTATTCGAAGAAACAATCATAGAAATTTGTCAAATGATTCATGATTTTGGTGGGCAAGTGTACATGGATGGTGCAAACATGAATGCGCAGGTCGGATTAACCTCCCCTGCAACTATTGGAGCAGATGTTTGTCATTTGAACCTTCATAAAACATTCTGTATTCCTCATGGAGGAGGTGGTCCAGGGATGGGACCTATAGGTGTAGCACCTCAATTGGTACCCTTCTTGCCAGGACACGTAATGACTGATTCCATTGAATCAGAAAAGCATGGAGCAGTTGCAGCAGCCCCAGTTGGTTCAGCAAGTATTTTGACCATTTCTTATGCATACATTGCCATGATGGGTTCTGCAGGATTAACGCAAGCAACCAAAACAGCTATATTAAATGCTAACTATATAAAATCCAGATTAGAAAAAGAATATTCGATTTTATACACAGGTTCACAAGGACGTTGCGCCCATGAAATGATTGTAGATTGTAGACCCTTTAAACTAAGTGCTGGAATAGAAGCCGAAGATATTGCCAAGCGATTAATGGATTATGGATTCCATGCACCAACCTTATCATTCCCTGTAGCAGGTACCCTGATGATTGAGCCAACCGAATCCGAAAATTTAGAAGAATTAGATCGATTCATTGATGCTTTATTAAGTATTCGTGAAGAAATCAAAGAAATAGAATCGGGAACTGCAGACAAAATTAACAATGTATTGAAAAATGCGCCTCATACGCAATCTGTTGTTATTTCAAGCGAATGGACCAGACCATACAGTAGAGAAAAAGCCGTTTTCCCACTTGAATTTGTGAGGGCAAACAAATTCTGGCCAAGTGTTTCTAGGATTAACTCAGCACACGGAGACCGTAATTTAGTTTGCGCATGTGAGCCAATTGAGAGCTACATCTAATTTAAAATAAGAAGTAAGAAGTGAGACTCACTTCTTACTTCTTAACTTATTTCAAAAAAAATATAGTATGCTTGCATAACATTTCAGTATTTTTGGTAATTTAGAATCTCAAAAATCTAAACTACCTACCAATGAATCGTTCCATTAAAAAAGTAGCTATTCTAGGCTCTGGAATCATGGGTTCAAGAATAGCGTGCCATTTTGCCAATATAGGCACTCAGGTACTGCTATTGGACATCTCGCCTAAAGATTTATTACCGGAGGAACAAGCAAAAGGCTTGACCTTAGAGCATCCACAAGTTAAAAATAGAATTGTCAATTTTTCATTTCAGCAAACCTTAAAGGCCAAACCCGCTTCCTTATATACAGAAGGATTAGCTAAAAATATAACTCTAGGGAATTTTGATGATAACCTAAAAGATTTACAATCTGTAGATTGGATCATAGAGGTAGTTGTTGAAAATCTTGATATTAAGAAATCATTATACGATAAGATTGAGCAATTCAGAAAACCTGGAACATTAATCAGTTCCAATACTTCTGGAATTCCTATTCATTTAATGGCGGAAGGTAGAAGCGAAGATTTTAAAAAACATTTTTGCGGAACGCATTTCTTTAATCCACCTAGGTACCTGAAATTACTTGAAATCATACCGACAAAGGATACCGACCCTCAAATTCTTGATTTTATTCAAAAATTCGGAACAACTCAACTTGGAAAAACGACTGTTATCTGCAAAGATACTCCAGCCTTTATTGCCAATCGAATTGGAGTGTATTCAATGATGCAAACCATGAAGGTGGTGGAAGAATTAGGATTAAGTGTTGAACAGGTAGACAAATTAACTTCAAAGGTTGTAGGTAGGCCTAAGTCTGGAACTTTCCGTTTATCTGATGTTGTTGGTCTCGATACAACTGTTCATGTGGCTAATAATTTGAGCAAAGCACTTTCCAATGATGAGAGCAAAGAAATCTTTCAGTTACCTGAAATGTTGAAAAAGCTAATGGAAAATAAATGGTTAGGGGATAAAACGGGACAAGGTTTTTACAAGAAAATTAAAAGTCCAACCGGAAAAAGTGAAATCTTAGCTTTAGATTTAAAAACATTTGAATATCGTCCAACGCAAAAAGTGTCTTTCGAAACATTGGAAAGGACAAAAGCAATAGATTCGCTAAGTAAACGATTTAGCGTCTTGTTGGAGGGTAAAGACCTAGCAGGAGAATTTTACAGAAAAACCTTTTTAGATGGTTTTCGTTATGCTGCCAATCGGGTTCCAGAAATTGCTGATGAACTGTATAAAATAGACCAGGCAATTTGCGCAGGTTTTGGATGGGAAATGGGAATTTTTGAAACATGGGATGCAATAGGAGTAGAAAAAGGCATAGAATTGATGGAAGCCCATGGCTATGAAGTTCCAACTTGGGTAAAAGAAATGATTGCCGGAGGCAATCTAAGCTTTTATCAAAAACAAAATGGCTCTTTAAGTTATTATGACCTTTCTAGTAATTCATATAAGACGATTCCTGGTTCAGAAAACACGATTCATCTTCAAATTTTAAAACCAGAGAAAATCGTATACCAAAATGATGATGCATCCATTATAGATATTGGTGACGATGTGATTGCCCTTGAATTTCATTCTAAAATGAATACGATGGGACAAGGTGTTTTGGAAGGCTTGGCCAAAGCCATAGATTTGGCGGAAAAGGATTATAAAGGATTAGTCATAGGAAATGAATCAATTGAAGCATTTTCTGCAGGGGCAAATTTAGGCATGTTGTTTATGTTTGCTGCCAATCAGGAATTTGATGAGGTCAATCAAATGATTGCTTTATTTCAACAATCCATGATGCGTGTTCGCTATTCTTCCATTCCGGTGGTAATTGCTCCACATACTTTGGCTTTAGGTGGTGGTTGTGAAATTTGTTTACATGCCGACAAACTAGTTAGCCATTCTGAACTTTATATGGGTTTAGTGGAAGTTGGGGTGGGTTTAATTCCAGCAGGTGGAGGAACCAAAGAAATGGCACTTCGCATGGGAGATGCTCGAAAACAAGGCGATATTGAATTAAATCGTTTGCAGCAAGCTTTTATGAACATTGCAACGGCCAAAGTAAGTACCTCTGCTCATGAAGCACAGGAAATGAATTATGTCCGAAATTTTGATCGTATCGTATTAAATAGAAGTCAGTTGATAGCAGAGGCTAAAAAAGAAGTATTGGCCTTAGATGCTGCAGGGTATGTTCAGAAACAACCTAGAAATGATGTTTGGGTAGAAGGAAAACAAGGATTAGCCTTGTTCAAAGCCGGAATTCATGGCATGTTAAAAGGTAAATACATATCTGAGCATGATGCAAAAATTGCTTCTAAATTGGCATTTGCAATTTGTGGTGGAGACTTAGATGTTCCACAAATGGTAAGTGAGCAATATTTGTTGGATTTAGAAAGAGAAGCTTTCTTGTCATTATCCGGCGAACCAAAAACGTTAGAAAGAATTTCCAGCTTATTAGGTGGAGGAAAACCACTTAGAAACTAAACAAACTATGAACGCATATATTATTGCAGGCTATCGAACTGCTGTTGCAAAAGCCGGTAAAGGTGGCTTTAGAAACATGAGACCCGACACCTTAGCTGCGGAAGTCATTAAACATTTAGTTGCTAATGTCCCTAGTTTGGATCCCAGTCGAGTGGAAGATTTAATTGTAGGAAATGCAATTCCCGAAGCTGAACAAGGAATGCAAATGGGAAGGTACATTTCCTTATTATCCTTACCCAAAAATGTCCCAGGATTCGTTATTAATCGGTACTGTGGTTCAGGATTGGAAGCCATTGCATTAGGAGCAGCAAAAATTTCAGCCGGCTTAGCAGATTGTATTATTGCTGGTGGAACGGAGTCGATGTCGATGGTACCAATGATGGGCCATAAAACGGTATTGAATTTTGACATTGCAGACCAGCATCCGGATTATTACATTGGTATGGGACTCACTGCCGAAGAGGTGGCTAAAAAATACCAAGTCTCACGTGAGGAACAAGATGCCTTTGCTTTTGCTTCACATCAAAAAGCAATTGCTGCACAGTTGGCTGGCAAATTTGAAAGTGAAATAGTACCCATCAAAGTAAGCGAAACTTATTTTGACCAAACATCAGGAACAAAAAAAACGCGTGAATGGGTTGTGAGTAAAGATGAAGGTCCACGCGCTGATACCTCTTTAGAAGCATTAGCTAAATTAAGACCTGCCTTTGCAATGGGTGGATGCGTAACAGCGGGTAATTCTTCCCAAACATCTGATGGCGCTGCATTTGTCATGTTGGTTTCCGAAAAAATGCTCAAAGAATTAAATGTGGAGCCTATAGCACGTATGGTAAGCTATGCAACCTATGGAGTAGAGCCGTCTATCATGGGAATTGGTCCGGTAGAAGCCATACCCCTTGCCCTCAAAAAAGCAGGTTTGACTCAGAATGATATTCAACAAATTGAGTTAAATGAGGCATTTGCAGCGCAGGCATTGGCCGTAATGAAAACCCTGGATTTAGATCCGACATTAATAAATGTAAACGGAGGTGCAATAGCACTAGGACATCCTTTGGGATGTTCCGGCGCTAAATTATCTATTCAATTATTGAATGAAATGAAACGTAGAAACCAGAAATATGGCATGGTAACTGCCTGTGTTGGAGGAGGACAAGGTGTGGCTGGTATTTATGAATTAATGTAAAAATACTTCATCAATTAATACGTAAATGGCTGCCTTCTTAAGGCAGCTTTTTTTTTGTAAATTCGTACATGCTTAAATCAGAATTACGAAAAAAGTTTCTGGAAAAACGAAATCAATTAACAGATTCTCAATTCAAAGAATTGAATGAATCGTTAAGCCTACAAATAATCCAAACCTTTAAAGACTTTCCTTCCAATTTGCTCATTGGTTCTTTTCTTTCAATCAATGAAAAAAGAGAAATAAATATGGAAGGCATTCACGAGCAATTAAAAGGTTTTCCTTTCTTCCATCGACTTTGTTTTCCAAGAGTAATTACTGACAAAAAAATGGATTTTTTTACACTGGATTCAAAAGAGGACCTTATTGTGTCAACTTGGGGCATACCAGAACCGAAAGAAGATCCCGCTAAATTAATTGATCCGAATGAAATCCAATATTTGATAATTCCCTTATTAGCTTTCGACAATAATGGTCACCGCGTAGGCTATGGAAAAGGTTTCTATGATAGGTATTTAGCCAATTGCTCATCCAAATTAATCAAAATAGGTTTGAGTTTATTTGATGAAATCTGTATAATTGATGATATTGAATCAACGGATGTACCTCTGGATGTAATCATTACTCCATTTGAAGTAAGAAGTACGAAATAAGATTATATTTTTTCCTTCTTCCTTCTTCCATCTTCCTTATTTTTACTTATTTTTGCAACCTAAATTCTTTGGTTTTGTGAAAATCAAGCAAGTAGTCTTCTTTTTTTCAATAGTTGCAAGCCTGGATATATTCGCTCAAAATACTTCGAACGGACTTCTAGCACCTATCGACACAAAATTTACCATTTGGGGCAAAGAGTTTATTTATAAAAATCAACTTATTGATGATCCATTGGCACTACAAATTCCCTTGTTGGAGGCCAAGGACCCAGAAATAAGTTATGAGTTTTTGACCTTTAAAAACCAACGCAAAACGATGCGTTGGATTTCTAGTATTTCAACCTTTGTAGCCTTGTATTCCTTTTTGGATCAAAACAAGGTCTCAAATGGCTTTTATTGGTCAGTTGTTGGAAGTAGCGCAATTGTAAATATTTATTTGGCTGGCAACAGTAATAAACACCTAAATAAAGCTTTACAAAGGTATAATACCCTAGCAAATAGAAAGGTAAGTTTACAAATGGGGTCGATATCTAACAATTTGTTCATCGCACCTCAAATTGGAATGAATTATCAATTTTAAAAACAAAAAAATGAAAGTTGCAGTTGTTGGCGCCACTGGATTGGTAGGCGGCGAAATCTTAAAAGTTTTAGCGGAAAGAAATTTTCCAGTTTCTGAATTAATTCCGGTTGCCTCAGAGCGTTCAATCGGTAAAAAGGTGAACTTTAAGGGTAAAGAATTTGAAGTAGTTGGTTACGACACTGCCATTTCGATGAAACCAAACGTGGCCATTTTTTCAGCAGGAGGAGGCACATCATTAGCAATTGCTCCAAAATTTGCTGAAGCTGGTATTACTGTGGTTGATAATTCATCTGCTTGGAGAATGGATCCAACCAAAAAATTGGTTGTACCTGAAATTAATGCTAGTTCCTTAACATCTGAAGATAAAATCATTGCAAATCCAAATTGCTCAACCATTCAAATGGTTGTGGTTTTAAATCCATTGCATAAAAAATATAAAATCAAGCGTGTTGTTGTTTCGACTTATCAATCGGTAACTGGTACTGGAAAAGCAGCAGTTGATCAGTTGTTTGATGAAAGGGCAGGTAAAACAGAATATGCAAAAGTATATCCTCATAAAATTGATTTAAATGTATTGCCTCATATAGATGTATTCTTAGAAAACGGATATACAAAAGAGGAAATGAAGATGATTTTGGAGACAAAGAAGATCATGATGGATGATTCCATTGCGGTAACTGCAACTACAGTTCGAATTCCTACCATTGGAGGTCACTCAGAGGCAGTTAATATTGAATTTGAAAATGAATTTGATTTAGCCGAAGTGAGAGCTTTGTTGGAAGCGGAAGAGGGAGTAATTGTACAAGATGATCCTTCCAATTTTGTATACCCAATGCCAATCAATGCACATGGTAAAGACGAAGTTTTTGTTGGAAGAATCCGTCGAGATGAAACCCAACCCAAAACATTGAATCTTTGGATTGTGGCCGATAATTTAAGAAAAGGAGCTGCAACCAATGCAGTTCAAATTGCAGAATATTTGGCTAAAAATAATTTGATCTAACATTTTAAGGCCGGTTGTACCGGCCTTCTTTTTGCTATGACTCGATTAAGTGTTAACATAAATAAAATTGCCACTCTACGTAATTCAAGGGGTGGAAATAATCCAGATTTGATTCAAGTTGCTCTCGATTGTGAGCGATTTGGAGCAGAAGGAATTACGGTACATCCTCGACCGGATGAACGTCACATTCGCTATCAAGATGTCATTGATTTAAAACAAGTGATTTCAACTGAATTTAACATAGAGGGGAATCCACTTGAAGCAAAGTTTTGTGAATTAGTTCTGGCAGTTAAACCTGCT
>JBEBDG010000016.1:0-17390 GCA_041157165.1 Bacteroidota bacterium | reverse complement strand
AAAAGTCCTAAAGGAAGTGATATTTTGTATTATAAAACATTAAAAGCAGGTTTAATAAATGATGTTAAGGCTATCGTATTTATTCAAGGTGAGACTGAAATAATTTCAAATGTTGCCAATACTTGGATAGACAAATTCAACCAATTAAAAAGTAAATGGAAGACTTATTTTCCAAATGTTCAAAAGGTAGCCGTTCCACAATTGAATATTTATTCATTTAAATCAACTAATTCTGCTTGGTTAAGGAATGAACAAAGGAAATTAGTAACACAGAATGATATAATTTCTTGGGCTACTGTTGGAAATGTAGGATTTGATGGATTGCATTATTTTGGTACAAAATATTTGAAGAATCCGAATGATTTGTTTCAATATGAAAATCAAGGGTATTTTCAATTAGCAAAAGAAGTTGGAAGATTACTTTTGAAGGACATTTACAAGAAAAATTCTTCGATACAAGTACAAAGTCCAAATATTCAAAAAGCCTATTTCCCGGATGCTGATTCAAGAAATAAGGTTGTATTGGAATTTGAAGAAGGACAAATGCTAAAAATTACCAAGGATACCACGGTTATAGATTTTAAGGCAACAGCGGTCAAGCATGAACTTAAAAATAATTTTTTTTACGATAAATATAATCAGAGTTCCATGGGACCCTATATTACCAATATTTCAACAGATGGTAAAAATAAAATTATTTTAGAATTCAATGTTTTTTATGAAGGAAATACAATAAGTTATCTTCCAGAAATTCATGGTAATATAGAATCAAACGCTTATCCCTTTCCCGGACCCTTCATAACAAATCAATTTGGAATGCGTGCATTTGCTTTTAGTAATATAATAATTGAAGAAAAAACAATTTATTCTGATGAATTCAACCTTTTTCCTAATCCAAGTAATGACTGGATTGAGTTAAGATGGCCAAGTGTTGTAAATGGAAATATCATTGTTTATGATATTTTAGGTAAACCCATTTATTCCAGAATAATTTCAAATACCAGAATTGTAAATATTAACTTATTGGATTTTGGCATTAAAACTGGCAAATACTTTATTAAATTCATAAATGAAAAAGGAGGAATTGCCTCTAAATCTTTTATTAAACTTTAAACAACAAACGATGAAAAAACTATTATTGAGTTTTGGGTTGTTTATTGCAGGAATTAATTTTCTTGCAGCCCAAGAATCTTTTCCATTAAATGGAATTCGGGATATACGGTCTGGTACTTATGCATTTATGAATGCAACTATTTACCTCAATGCTTCCACAAAAATTGAATCAGGAAATCTATTAATCAAGCAAGGTAAAATTGTAGCTGTAGGATCCAATTTATTAATTCCATCAGATGCCATTGCTTTTGATTGTAAAGGTAAATTTATTTATCCTTCATTTATTGATGCCTTTACTGATTATGGTTCTTCCTCCCCCAAAGTTGCTCCTAGAGCATATAATTGGGGAGCTCCTGCACAATTTAATAACAATAAAAATGGAGCATTTGGTTGGAACCAAGCCGTTCATCCCGAAGTACATGTAGTTGATCAATTTACGGTAGACGAAAATGCTGCAAATGGTTTCAGGCAAAATGGATTTGGAACTGTATTTACACATGTAAATGATGGAATTGTAAGAGGAACGGGTGCTGTGGTTACTTTAGCGAACAAAAAAGAAAATTTAGTAGTTCTAAAGTCAAAGGCTGCACAAGTTTTTAGTTTTGATAAAGGAAGTTCTACACAATCCTATCCTACTTCACTTATGGGTAGCATTGCTCTATTACGTCAATCCTATTTAGATGCAAAATGGTATTTAAATAAACCAACTTCCGAAGGACTTAATTTATCATTGGAGGCTTTTCAAGCCAATCAAAGTTTGCCTCAGATATTTTTAGCTCCAGATAAATGGTCTGCTGTTCGTGCTGATAAAATTGGAGATGAATTTGGCATACAATATATCATTCGAGGGGGAGAAAATGGATATCAGCGAATAGATGAGCTTGCAAAAACAAAAGCTTCATTTATTTTAAATTTAGATTTTCCTATAACACCTGATGTAGAAGATTCCAATCAAGCTCGATTTGTATCATTGGCAGATATGCGCCATTGGGAATTGGCAGCTACTAATCCAGCAGCATTTGAAAAAGCAAAAATTAATTTTGCTATTTCACAAGATATGAAAGATACCAAGAATTTTTTGTCAAATTTACGTAAAGCAGTTCAAAATGGTCTATCAGAATCAAAGGCCCTTGAGGCCTTAACAAAGACTCCTGCAGGTATTTTAGGAATATATGATCAAGTGGGTTCAATAGAAGCGGGTAAATTAGCAAATTTTATAATTACCTCAGAATCAATTTTTAATTCAAAATCCAAAATACTTGAGAATTGGATTTCTGGTGAAAAGTACCTTATCCAATCAAATGAGCCACAAAATCTATATGGGAAATATCAACTTAATCTAGTTGATAAAACAGTGGAAATTGATATTGCCAAAGATTTAAGCGTCAAGGTAATTGCTAAAGATACTTTAAATGGCAAGGCTACCTTTACAAAGGGTTTAATGACTCTTTCATTTCCTTCAAGCAAAGGTAGTAATTCGAATATCCGTTTGAGTGGATCAATGATTGGAAATTCAATTTCGGGTACTGGTATAAGTGAGAATGGTCAATCAATTGCCTGGAGTGGATCATTTTTAAAACCTTTGGAAGAAAAAAATTCTAAGGATGATAAAAAAGATAACACTTCTATTATTTCAAAAATCACATTTCCTTTTTTAGGTTATGGCAATGAAGTAATTCCATCACAGGAGACCATTTTAATTAAAAACGCTACCGTCTGGACGAATGAGAAAGAGGGGATATTGTCCAATACGGATGTTTTACTGAAGGCAGGGAAAATTTCTAAAATTGGAAAAAATTTAAGCGAAAATGGGGCAAAAGTTATTGATGGTTCAGGTAAACATCTAACGCCTGGAATTATTGATGAACATTCTCATATTGCAACCATCTCTATCAATGAAGGTGCTCAATCGGTTACCTCTGAGGTTCGTATAGGAGATAATTTAGATCCAGAGGACATAAACATTTATCGTCAATTAAGTGGTGGCGTAACAAGTTCTCACATCTTACATGGTTCTGCTAACACTATTGGCGGACAAACACAATTAATAAAATTACGTTGGGGTGCAAATGATGAAGGTTTGAAATTTCAAGGTGCAGACCCTTTTATTAAGTTTGCTTTGGGAGAAAACGTTAAAAGAACTACTTCTTTGAATAATAATCGTTTTCCTGACACGCGAATGGGTGTTGAAGAAGTTCTAGTAGATGCTTTTGATCGTGCAATGGAATACGATAAGGCGATGAAGGCTAATCCTTTAACTACTCGTCGTGACCTTGAACTTGAGGCATTAGTGGAAATAATGAATCAAAAACGTTTCATTACATGTCACTCCTATGTTCAACCAGAAATAACTTACACCATGCGTGTTGCTGAAATGTTGAAATCCAAAGGATATAATTTTAATATCAATACCTTTACTCATATTTTGGAAGGTTACAAAGTAGCTGACAAAATGAAGGCCCATGGTGCAAGTGCTTCTACTTTTTCGGATTGGTACATGTACAAAACAGAGGTTCAAGATGCCATGGCTTATAATGCTGCAATAATGTATAAACTGGGTTTAAATGTTTGTATAAACTCAGATGACGCTGAAATGGCACGTCGATTGAATCAAGAAGCTGCTAAAACTGTAAAATACGGTGGTGTTCCAGAAGAAGATGCATTGAAAATGGTGACCTTAAATCCAGCAAAAGCTTTACATGTTGATTCCAAGGTTGGAAGCTTAAAGGTAGGAAAAGATGCCGACTTAGTTTTATGGACAGATCATCCTCTAAGCATTTATGCAAAATCTGCTTACACTATTGTAGATGGTACGGTTTATTTTGATCGCGAGAAAGATGCCCAACAAAGAATTAAAATTGCCGAAGAGAGGGCTCAATTGGTGCAAAAAATGTTGAATGATAAAAAGTCAGGCTCACCTACACAATCCCCCAAAGTAAGTGGTAAACAAGTATTATTGTGTACTGACCATGACGATGATTCTGAAATCAATAACTTAACTCAAAACATTCAATAAGATGCAAAAGAACTTTATATATTCGATCGTTATTTCATTTGCCTTATTGACTTTAGAGTCTAAGGCACAAGAAACAATTTACCCAGCCCCTGCTCATTTGGGCACTACGGCTATTACACATGCAACCATTCATATTGGCAATGGTGCTGTTTTAAATGATGCTAATTTGATTTTTGAAAATGGTAAAATCAAGGCCGTTGGCCAAATAGCTATTCCTGCCAATGCTTCAATAATTGATGCAAAAGGAAAACAAGTTTATCCAGGTTTTATTTTACCTAGTTCAGATTTGGGTTTACATGAGGTAGGCAATGGTGTTCGTGGTTCCAATGATTTTCGGGAAATCGGTGAAAACAACGCCAATATTAGATCAATTGTGGCCTACAATACAGACTCTAAAATCATAGGTGTGCTTAGAGAAAATGGAATTTTACTAGCCGGAATAGCACCTCAAGGTGTATTGATAGAAGGACTTTCTTCTGTCGTTCAATTGTCTGCGTGGAATTATGAAGATGCGGCTTATAAAACAGATTTAGGATTATATATCAATTTCCCATCGTTTATTTCTCAATCAAATGCTAGAGGAGATAATGGTTTGACTAGATCATATGAGCGATTAGAAACTTTACGAAATTTCTTCAAAGAGGCAAAGGCTTACCATCTTGAAAAATCACATATTTCAACCAATTTACGTTTTGAAGCCATTAAAGGATTATTAAATGGTACTCAAAAATTATTTGTGCGAGCAAATGAAGTAAAACAAATCTTGCTCGCAATTGATATGTCAAAAATGATTGGTTGTGAGCTGGTAATCGTTGGTGGAGCAGATTCCTATCAACTTGCTAGTATCTTAGCCCAAAATAAAGTTTCGGTTATTTTAGATGAGGAACATGCATTGCCTTCAACCGAAGACGATGACATAGATCAACCTTATAAAACGGCTTCCATTCTTCAAAAAGCCGGCGTACTTTATTGCTTAAATGATACCCATACCGAAGCGCGTTATCGTAATTTGGCATTTAATGCAGGTACTGCTGCAACTTATGGTTTGAGCAAAGAGGAGGCTTTAAGTGCAATTACACTTAATACAGCCAAAATTTTAGGTATTTCAGATAAAACAGGAAGTCTTGAGGTTGGAAAAGATGCCAATTTAATTATTTCTGAAGGGGATGCGCTTGACATGCGTAGCAATATCCTTACACATGCATTTATCCAGGGAAGAACTATTTCATTGGATAATAAACAAAAACAGCTTTACGAAAGGTATAAGTATAAGTATGGAATAAAATAAATTTGAAATTGAAAGTGTGGAGTTGAAAGTTGAGATGTACTAATTAATAACATCAACTTTCAACTCTTAACTTTCAATTACTTCAAATAGCTTTACTGAAAGTATTTTTATTTTCACGAAGTTCAGTAGATTTTAAATCAAAAGGTCGACATATATTTCGTAAAAAGTGTAACCCCAATGCTGTAACCTCTAATCCATTTTTACTCCATAAAATCAGTTGATCTGCTGCTAGTTTTTCTAATTCAGGGAAGACAAAAGCTTCTAAAGTTTCCAAATCTTCCTTTTGGAAAATTGTTTTACCATGACAGGCAATATTTAAAATGTACTTTCGCATGGCTTTGTCTGTTGTACTTAAAAAATACCCTTTAAATATGGGTAATTTTCCGGCATAAACACGGGCATAATAATCATTTATGGTTTTTTCATTTTGCGCAAATGCATCATAAATATCACTAATACTTGAAACACCAAGCCCAATCAATAAACCTGTTTGCTGAACGGTATATCCCATGAAATTTCGATGTAATTTGCCTGCATTACGAGTACGTACCATTAAATCGTTTGGAAGTGCAAAATGGTCCATTCCAATGTCTTGGTAACCATTTTGTGTAAATAATTTTCTTCCTAATTGATAGAGAAGTATTTTTTCTTCGGCCTTTGGAAGGTCATTCTCGTCAAATAAACGTTGAACTTTACTTGTCCAAGGGACATGCGCATAGCTGTAAAAAGCAATTCGGTCTGGTTTTATTTTCAAGGCATCCTGAATTGTTTTCTGCATACGATCTATTGTTTGTAAGGGCAAACCATATACCAAATCTAGGTTAACAGAATCATAACCAATTTCTCTAGCCCACTTTACTACCTTTTCAACATTTTCTTGTGGTTGAATCCGATTGATTACTTTTTGAATTTCAACATTACTATCCTGCATTCCGAAACTAACTCGATTGAATCCAAGTTCAAATAATTGATTTAGATGCTCATAAGTTGTATTATTAGGATGGCCCTCAAAACTAAATTCATGATTATCAGGAATGGTTGCTTCCTTAAAAATATGTTCAAAGATGCGTTTCAAATTAGATGGTGAGAAAAAAGTCGGCGTACCTCCCCCAATGTGAAGTTCTTTTAATACAGGCTTTTGTGGCATTAATTGCCGATAAAGTCTCCATTCTTTTAACAGAACTTCTACATATTCCTCTTCTACATCATGCGTATTTGAAATTTTTCTATTACAACCACAAAACGTACACAGTTTTTCACAAAATGGTAAATGTATGTAAATGCTTATGCCCTCTTTTTCATTGTAGTCATTAAATCGGTTTATAAAAAAAGTTTTCCATTTATCCTCATTTATGTCTTTATCCCAATTTAAAACAGTTGGATAACTGGTATATCGAGGTACCGGTACATCATATTTTTGTAATAAATGAATGGGTACTTCCATTATCCTTTCAAAATTTGATCAATTTGTGCCAATTCCTCTCCACTAAATTGAGAATTTTCTAAGCATTTAATGGATTCCAATAATTGTTCAGGTTTGCTAACTCCTAATATTGTTGAAGTAACTCGCGAATCTCTGAGTGCCCAGGACAATGCCATTTGAGCTAGTGATTGCCCCCTTTGCTGGGCTAAATCATTTAATTTTTTAATAATTTCTAATTGTTGATTTGAGATATTTTGCGCTTCTAATGCCCCATTTCCTCTACCTGAGGCCGCTCTTGAATCTTTTGGTATACCATTTAAATACTTATTACTTAAAAGTCCCTGAGCTAAGGTAGAAAACGTTATACAACCAATTCCTTCCTCTTCAAGTACGTCTAGTAAACCATCTTCAATCCATCGATCTAGCATAGAATATTTAGGCTGATGGATTAGGCAAGGAGTACCTAATTGTTTTAATATTCTTGAGGCCTCTTTTGTTTCGGCTGAATTATAGCTTGAAATTCCAACATATAATGCTTTTCCTTGACGTACAATAAGATCCAACGCAGCCATTGTTTCCTCTAAAGGCGTATTTGGATCAGGTCGGTGATGATAAAAAATATCTACATAGTCGAGCCCCATTCTTTTTAAACTTTGGTCCAATGAGGCCACTAAATATTTTTTTGAACCATAATCTCCATAAGGGCCCTCCCACATTTTCCAACCTGCTTTTGTTGAAATAATCATCTCATCTCGATATTTAAAGAAACCTTCTTTCAATACATTTCCGAAAGTTGATTCTGCTGATCCAGCAGGTGGACCATAATTATTTGCCAAATCGAAGTGAGTGATGCCATTGTCAAATGCCAAATGAATGATCTCTTTTGCATTTTGATAAGAATCTATTTCACCAAAATTGTGCCAAAGTCCTAGAGAAACGGCTGGAAGAGATATTCCACTCTTTCCACAGCGGTTAAAAGTCATTTGGTCGTATCTTTTTTCTGAAGCGTTATAATTCATATTTTAAATTGAGTAATTTACCTACTAAATTAGTAACTTAATGTTTTAAATTTTAATTAATACAAAATTCAATTCAAAACTATGAAAACAAACCAATTTTTAAAACCTGTTTTGACCTTTTGTGCTGTATTTGCAGTAGCATTAGTAGGTTTTAAGCCCGTAGAAAAAGTCTTTCATGCTGATAAGCCTTTTGGTGGATTAGCCTTATACACTGTAAGAGATGCAATGACGAAGGATGCAAGAGCAACATTACAAGCAGTTGCTCAGGCAGGATATGTTAATATTGAATCGGCAGGTTATAATAATGGTAAATTTTATAATTTGTCTCCTTCCGATTTTAAGGCATTACTCGATGAAATGCATTTAACGCCCATTTCAGCCCATCAAGGTACAGTAACTTTTGATAATGTTGACCAACAAATTGCCGATTTGAAAACAGCAGGATTTAAATATTTCGTAATTCCAGTGCCTCCAATGGGATTATTTACATTTGATGCAGTAAATCGTAAAATGGCAATGAAAGGGGGTGCTAAAAATTTGGCTGACATTTTAAATAAACTTGGCGAAAAATGCAAAGCTGCCGGTTTAGAATTATTATATCATAACCATGATTTTGAATTTGGAAAAGATGCTGAAGGTAATGTAATTATTGATTATTTATTGGAGCATTGCGACAAGAGTGTAGTAAATTTCCAAATGGATTTATATTGGGTTACAAAGGCTGGCGCAGATCCAGTAGCATATTTTAAGCGCTATCCTGGTCGATTTAAAATATGGCATGTAAAAGACATGGATGATCAAGGTCGTTTTGCACCAGTTGGAAATGGTAAAATTGATTTCAAAAGAATTTTAGCAGAGAAAAAATTGGCTGGAATGCAATATTATTACGTAGAACAAGATATGTGTTTTAATGAAACGCCATTAGAGGCCATTGTGATTTCGCATAAAGGTTTACAAACTATTGGATTTAAGTAAGTTATTTAATTAAATAAATAAAAAAGTCCCACTGAAAAGAGGGACTTTTTTATTTTAAAGAAATTAAAATTACATTTCTTTTTTCATATCAAATTCTAAATCATTATTCATCACGTTCATCTTCATTTTTAAAACGTCAGAAGATAAAGTTCCGGTTACTTCTACAGCATTTCCCATTACTTCAATAGTAAATTTAATTTTGTCGCCATCAATACTTCCATTTGAAATATCAACATCTGCTCCACTTTGGTCTTTTGTTGTACCGGTTAATATGTTACCATCTGCTTTAAATGTAAATGAAACATCGTATTGGTCCATAATTTTACCTTTCCATTTTCCATTTATGTCGCCACAAATAGCTGCTATGGAAGTGAATAACATCAAACTTAGGGTCAAAAATAATTTTCTCATTTTTATAATTGTTTAAGGTTTACAAGTTCATTTCAGGAATTTCTCCATTAATTATTAATTTTCCAAGAGTAGCAGATTGTATTTGTTCAATTGAAACACCAGGAGCCCTCTCTAATAAAATAAAGCCCCCTTCTTGAGCAATCTCCAAGACGGCTAATTCGGTTACTATTTTTTTTACACATCTAATTCCTGTTATGGGTAAATCGCAAGCTGGTAATAATTTAGAGTGCCCATCTTTGCTCACATGTTGCATAGCTACAATGATGTTTTTAGCTGAGGCAACGAGATCCATAGCCCCTCCCATTCCTTTGATCATTTTACCTGGAATTTTCCAATTAGCGATATCTCCCATTTCAGATACTTCCATTGCTCCTAAAACGGTCACGTCTACGTGTCCTCCCCTAATCATCGCAAAGCTTTCTGCAGAGTCAAAAACAGAGGCCCCTGGTTCCATAGTAATTGTTTGTTTACTAGCATTGATCAAATCTGGATCAACTTCATATTCATTTGGAAACGGACCAATACCTAACAATCCATTTTCGGCCTGAAGAATTACTTTAGTATTTTCAGGCAAATAATTACTTACTAAAGTTGGAATACCAATGCCGAGATTTACGTAATCACCATTTTTTAGTTCTTGTGCTATGCGTTGTGCAATTTGCTCTTTTGACAATCCAATTCCGGAAGAAGTAGCATGTTTTTCAATGACATTTGGAACATGGACTGTCCGTTTTTCAATTCGCTTTTGATAATTTTGACCTTGAAATATTCGGTGTACATAAATTCCTGGAACATGAATTGAATTGGGGTCTAATTTGCCCGCCTCAACTAATTCCTCAACTTCTGCTATTACAATTTTACCTGCTTTAGCCATCATTGCATTGAAATTTTGGGCTGTCCCTTTAAAGATTAAATTTCCCTCGGTATCGCCTTTCCATGCTTTTATCAATGAAAAATCTGCTGTTAAAGCCAATTCCATCAGATATTCTTTTCCATTAAAAAAGCGATGTTCCTTTCCCAAAGCCACTTCAGTTCCGATACCCGCCGGAGTATAGAAGGCAGGAATACCTGCTCCACCACATCTTATTTTTTCAGCTAAAGTTCCTTGCGGCATAAGATCTACTTCCAATTCTCCTGTTAACATTTGCCGTTCAAATTCCTTGTTTTCACCAACATATGAAGAAATCATTTTCTTTACTTGTTTTTGGTGTAGGAGCATTCCTATGCCAAAGTCATCAACGCCTGCATTATTTGATACGCAGGTTAAATTATTTATTCCGGATAGTTTGATTGATTCTATACAATTTTCAGGAATTCCGCATAAGCCAAATCCTCCTAACATAAGAGTAGCACCTGAAAAAATATCTTTGCAAGCTTCGTGAGCGTTTTCTATAACTTTCATTTATTTACAGATTCAATTAAAAGAGCGCTTGCACCACCCCCACCATTACAAATTGCAGCAATCCCGTATTTTCCTTTCAGTTGTTTTAATTGATTACATAGCGTTATTACAACTCTCGAACCAGAACTACCAAGTGGATGACCAATAGCGACTGCGCCACCCCAACAATTTATCTTTTCTCGAGGAATACGAAGCGATTTCATAGCTATCATGGGAACTAAGGCAAAGGCCTCATTGATTTCAAAAAAATCAATATCGTCAATTGATAAATTATTTTTTTCTAATAGCTTTTGAATAGCCAGTACGGGTGTGCTTGTAAAATTAATTGCGTCTTGTTCTGCTTCAGTATAATCAATGATTTTTGCTAAAGCATTCACATGGTGACTTAAAACTAATTCTTCAGAAGCTAGGTAAAGAGCACTCGCACCGTCATTCATGGAACTTGCATTTGCAGCAGTTACTGAACCATTGTGAGTAAATGCTGGTTTAAGGCTTTTCAATTTTTCAAAATCAACTTTTTTGTAGGACTCATCTTCATTCATTAATATATCTTCACCTTTTTTTTGAGGAATGGAAATTGGGCAAATTTCAGAGGCAAAATTTCCATTTTCAAATGCTGTAGCTGCTTTAATATAACTTTCCATTGCAAATGAATCTTGATCTTCTCTTGAAATTTCGAATGTTTCAGCTGCCAAATCTCCACACTGTCCCATACTTTTACCGGAAAATACATCCGTAAGGCCATCTTTTAACAACCCATCAATTAGTTGTAGGTGACCAAAGGATTTACCTTGTCGAATGTTTGTTTGATAGTAAGGAACCTGTGACATGGATTCCATTCCACCTGCTATTCCAGAGCCAATTTTACCTAATGCTATGTCTGAGGCAATCATGTCTATTGCTTTCATTCCTGATGCACAAACTTTATTTACCGTGGTAGCACAAACTGAGTTAGGTAAATTTGCCAAATGAGTTACTTGCCTTGCGGGTGACTGTCCAACATTCGCTTGCAAGACATTTCCCATGACAATACTTTCCGGACTAATTTCAGTTGGAATATTTTTGAGAAGATTTTTTACAGCAAAGGCCCCTAACTCAGGGGCCGTAAAGGATGCTAAACTGCCTAAAAAACTTCCCATTGGGGTTCTTGAGGCAGCAATTATAAAAACATTTTTACAGTAAGGCATTTATTTTAAAATATTAATTTTAACAGGTCCTAATAAACCAGAAGGTTCGGTTTTTGAATCCGCTCTTATTACTGGCATTGGAATAAATGTAATTTTATTCGCTCCTGGCTGTGCATCTCCTACCAATCGATTTACCCAGGAATTAATTACCTTTACTTCGAGAGTATTTCTTCCAATGTTGAAATTATCTGTAATATCGACAACAAAAGGCTTTTTCCAAACTGTTTTTAAATATTTTCCATTTAAATAGACCTCTGCTAGATTTTTCACCTCACCCAAATCAATTTCAACTTTTTCTCCTTTGGCAAAAGCATTTACTTCAATTTTATTCGTATAAGTAGCCTCACCCGAGAAATATTTTACCCCTGGGTCACTATGTTGATCTAATGAAATAAGTTCTTTTAACGTGATCTCACTTGGTGCAGATCGATCTTTTTGGAAGCTTACTTTCCAAGGACTTTCAATTGTTTTTGTTTCAGAAATCTTTAAAGTTGGTAAAGTGAATTTATTCGTTTGGGCCTTCCCTTCAAAAACAATAAAAATAGCATCCCATGGCTTAAATGTATAAGGTATTTCAGTTCTTCCTTTTTTGATTTCATAAGAAATAGTTGTGATTTCACCTGTTTCGGGATTCCACATTTTAGGCATTTTGCCAGCAACTCGAAAAGATAAGATGGCCGAATTATCTCCTTCGGATCTACTATTTAGCCAATAGATTTCTTTTTCACCATTTTTTCTATGTTGGAATAAGATTTCATCTTTATTTTGACTAATATCAAGGTCAGGCGAAATACCTTTTTCTTTTAGGATTGATTTCAAATCTTTACCAAATGAAACATTTGGTAAGGACTTTAATTGACGAAGTAATTTATCATAAATTACGATGTTATCAGATAAACTTGGGCTACTAAGCGGTTGCGTACCTCCTATGCATACCCCTTCTTTTGCCAAGTTTAAAATTCTTTTTAAAGTGCTAAGTGTCATTTTTTGAGCAGTGGAATCTAAAAAAAGTGCTTGGTAACTTGTCCCTCCTTTACTGATTAATTTTTTATTTTGAACTGAAATAGCATCTTTAAGGGCAGAAGAATTTACAAAATCAAATTCATAACCTTGTGGTATCTTTGGTAAGGATACTTGTGTTATAGAGGTAATATTATGGTTTTCTCCATAGAAGTAAAGAATATCAGCTACATTTTTTCCTTCTTGTAATAAATATGAGCTTCTCCCTAAATAATCTCCCCAAACGCGCGCTTGATTTGCCCAAGTTTCCTGACGTGTAAACCATTGGCCAAAGGGTCCTAATGAAAAACCAGGTTTCAAATTATCTAAAGGTTGATGTACGGAAGTATGAATGACAAACCGATTTAAGCCAGAGGCCATTTCCATGTCTGCAGTACGTTTCAATGATCCAGGATGTGGTTGGTAGGAATTACCAGCTGTTGTCATAGATTCGGCGGCGACAATATTTTGACCATAAATATGAGCAACAGATGCAGATTCTCTAATGTCTCCTCTTGACCTCATTTCCTCATTTTTCCCAGCAGCCAATGCTCCTGGTTGCCACATTGCAGACATGGGAATGTCAGATTTACGTTTAACATCCATTCCATCTGCCAAATATATTCGTCCGTTTTCATGCGATTCAGTATATCGTTTCATTCCTCTTTTGGCTAATAATTCACCAATAAGTTCATAATGATTTTCAACAATTAATTCGCCAATGGTTTTTCTGAAATCCCATAAAAATTTTTCACTATCCACTGCTGAATTCACAATTCTTCCAGCTAAAACGGGCATCCAAGGTTTTAAATCATATCCTCTACGTTTAATAAATTCATCAAACATAGTTGGAGTCCAAGTCATATGTCCGGCTTCATAAGAATCCAATATCATGTGTGTAAGTCCTTCTTTTCCCATGTTTCCACCTGATGCATCTTTGTATTGATCAAGGTAGTTTTCCAAATAACGAGTAACTGCTCCTCGATCTAATTTATCAACTTCTAAACCTGTTGCCTCTGGAGAGGCAGGATGATTTTTTTTGCCAGTTAAAGAATATCCAAATCGTAAAATAGCCCATTTGCCTTTTGGCGCATTCCATTCTAAGCTTCCATCTGATTTCATTAGCTTGCTTAAGTCAATTACATCTTTAACTGAGGCTCCAATAAAATCAGGAATTACTTCTGATAAATTTTCTTTCCAAGGAATAAATCCAGCCTTGGCTTCAAATAGGTTTATTTTAGGATTGGTGTGTACGACAAATTCTGATACTAAAGTTCCCTTGGGTTTATTATCTGATTTAACCCCAAACATTGCCTCAAATCCTGCTGGTGCAGGTGGCATGGTTTTATACACCAAGCGAATCTTTTTAATAGTTAGGGGAGAAAATGTAAGGGTATTTTGTGAGGTAATTAATCCAGGTACTTTCAATAATTCTTTAAAATTCGTACCATCTTCACTGTATTGAATAGAACGATTATTTCCACCCCCTCTGAAAACAGCTAATTCCCCATAACCCTCATTAGCCAAACTTACACCATAAATTTTAGTGGGAGATTTAAATTCATACTGAATATACGTATCCTCCCCAGGATTTTTGGGCTCGAGATAATCAAAATTGTCTAAGTCTCCATCACTTAATTTTTTTAAACTGAAGTTTCCACCTGAGGTAGTAACAATTGGTGATAATTCTTGAGTTGAAATTTCATTTCCTCTTATTGGATAAGCAATTACTGCAACATCTTGATAAAATTCCAATGGTTTATGAACTTGGCCATCAGATGATTCAAAGCCACTTTCAGCAATTCTTGCATTTTGCATGGGACCTGTGGTACCTGAGGGTTGCTTGAGAATAGTTGAAATTTGCTCTCCTCCATTCATGATGGTCTCAGTCCATACATATTTTTTCATTGCATCCCCTGGTTTAACCCAAGGTCCACCCGTTACCGACCAACCTGGAGAACCTGCAATGGCCATTTCTAACCCTTTTTTCTTAGCCAATTCGGTGGTAAATTGAAATGCATCTTTCCAGGGAGAAGTCATATAGGATAGTTTTTCTTTTACCATCACCGGTGTCATCAAGGATGCATCAAAATTTTGGAAACCACCAATTCCTGTTTTTTCCATCCATTCTAAATCTTTTTGTATACCTTCCTTTGAAATATTACCGTTCATCCAATGCCACCAAACACGAGGTTTAGCTGTAGCTGGTGGTGTTTTGAAATCTTGAATATTTTGTGAAAAAGCTAATGGAATTATTCCTAAAAATAATAAGGGAGTAAAAAATCTTTTTTTCATGTAAATAGGTTTATAGCTCAAAGTTTTAACTTATTTTTAATTAACTTTCCTTAACTAAATTAAGGACAGTTAAGTTATTTATTAAAAATTAGTAAATAAATCATTCACTTGTTGAAAATTATGTAAAAACATGAAAAAAATATTTCCATTTTTCTCATTATTACTTTTTCCATTTTTAAGTTTTTCCCAAATCAAATTACCGAGATTAATTTCGAATGGAATAATATTTCAAAGAAATCAAGATTTGAAAATTTGGGGATGGGCCTCTCCTTTGGAACATATTATTGTTTCATTAGGAAATGAACGAATAGAAACGAAGGCTGATGAAAAGGGAAATTGGAAAGTAAATTTAAAGTCAAGATCAGCGGGCGGCCCTTATATTCTTTCCTTAAAAGGTAAAAATGAAATTGATATTAAAGACATTTATTTTGGGGATGTCTTTTTATGTTCTGGACAATCCAACATGCAATTGTGGATGGGTCGATTAAAATATATTTATCCCAAGGAGGTAGAATCAGCAAATTATCCATTGATTCGCCAATTCAAGGTTCCGAATGAGTATTCATTTTTGGGTCCTAATGTTGATTTTTCGGAAGGGATATGGACACCTGTGAATTCGAAAACAATACCCGATTTTTCGGGGGTAGCCTATTTCTTTGCTAAAGAGTTATTTCAAAAATATCAGGTTCCAATTGGAATTATTAATTCTTCCTTGGGTGGATCTCCAATTGAATCTTGGATTTCAGAAGCTAGCTTAAAACCATTTCCAAATGCCTATCAAGAGCTCAATCAATTTAAAAATGAAAAATTGATTCAGGAAATAGAATTACATAATCAGACCCAAAATAAATTATGGTATCAGTTTACGAGTGCATTTGATATAGGGAACGATAAACGATTTGTAAAAGCACAATTTGAAGACAATAAATGGGCCAATACACTGGTTCCAGGAAGAATTGATTCTAAAAGCCCTTTTGGGGTCTATTGGCTTCGTAAAAAAGTAATAGTTCCTGCTTCAATGGTCGGTAAAAATGCCTTATTAGAATTGGGACGAATCGCCGATGCTGATTCAGTTTTTGTAAATGGTGAATTGGTCGGAACGACCTCCTATCAATATCCTCCCCGAAGGTATCCTTTAGGTTCTTCTATTTTAAAATCGGGGGAAAATACAATTGCTATACGATTAATAAGTTCAGGTACTTCCCCTGAATTAATTGCTGGAAAAAGATACGAACTGACAACCATTTCTGACACGGTTTCCTTGGCTGGTTCATGGAAATACTTCCAATCGGTTACTTCCAATGCTATTCCTTCTCAAACAACAGTTCGATGGAAACCTACTGGATTATACAATGCAATGATAGCTCCTTTACAAAATTTGTCTATTAAAGCTGTTTTATGGTACCAAGGCGAAAGCAACGTAAACAATGCAAATCAATATGGTGACTTATTAAAATCAATGGTTTTAGACTGGCGTAATACATTTAATCGCCCCAATTTACCCTTTATAATTGCACAACTACCCAATTATTTACCAAGTACAATTGAATTGAAAGAAAGTGCTTGGGCAACGCTTCGCCAACAACAATTATCAATATTAACCCTTCCTTTTACTTGTGTTTCGAATAACATTGATTTAGGTGATTGGAATGATATTCATCCTGAAAATAAATTAGATGTTGCTAAACGATTGGCTCGTATCGCTTATCCGCTGGTATATGGAGAAACTGTTGCGGATGCAACAGGTCCGATTTGTTCAAAAGCTGAAAACAAAGGAAATTACATTTTGTTGACTTTTTCAAATGCACAAAATGGATTACAAATTTTTGACAACCGAGTTGTCAAAAATTTTGCAATTGCAGGCAATGACAAAAAATTCATTTGGGCTAGTGCAGATATTCAAGGAAATAAAATTCGAGTGTGGAATAGTTTACCTACTGAAGTAAAATTTGTACGGTATGCTTGGGCCGATAATCCAATGCCTGTTAATGTATACAATCAAATTGGATTGCCTGCTTTTCCTTTTGAAATAGAGGTACATTAAAAAAACCTCTATTTCAAATGGATGATTTTATTTGGAATTTGGATTGGAAAGTAAATTTGCAAACAAACGGTATGCACCAGGGACCGCTGCTGGTAATTCTCTAAAAAAGACCAGGCCAGTATAAATAAATCTACCTTTTCCATATTTAATGAATGCTATATTTCCTTTATCAGGGGATTCATTAGGATCATTGAAAATCAATGGAAATTCCACCTTTT
>JBEBDG010000015.1:0-18187 GCA_041157165.1 Bacteroidota bacterium | reverse complement strand
AAGAAAACAAAAAAGAAACCAGTTAAAAAAGCATTAAAAGAAAGTAATTCCGAAGGAAAAAGGCCAGGAAGACCCAAAAAAGTAGTGCAGGATTCTGAAGTAGAAGATGGCCTACCTACCTTAGGTAAGGTTTTGGAGGCATACGCAAAATCAAATCAATTTCCAGGAAAAATTGCAGATATAAATTAATATGAAGGAAATTTTGACAATTTCTTTGAACAAAATTAAGTTTTGGGGATTTCATGGTGTTTTTCCAGAGGAAAAAATATTAGGTAATTGGTTTACAGTAAATTTGGATGTTTCCGTTAAATCTGATGTGATTAATGGAACACTGCAGCAAACTATTGACTATTCAAGTTTGTATGCCATATTAAAAGAGGAAATGTCGAGGCCAACAGAGTTATTAGAAGTGTTGGTAGAAAAAATAAAGGAGAAAATTTTATCTTCATTTAGTAATATTACCTGTTTGCGGATTGAAATTCATAAACAAAAACCTGCAATTGGCTTATTGGATGGAAATAGTTTTGTAGAATTGAAAGTGGAATTGTAATCAAAATGAAGCATCAAGTAACAATTAAAGATTTAGCGAAGCAATTGAACATATCGGTGGCCACCGTTTCGCGTGCTTTACGAGATTTACCAGATATTCATCCTGACACTAAAAAAGCTGTTTTGCAATTAGCAGCTGAGTTGGATTACCAACCAAACGTATTAGCCACTAGTTTAGTAAAAAGTAAAACCAAGACTTTAGGATTGGTGGTTCCTGACTTGGGGTATCATTTTTTTTCTACGATTACCAAGGCTATTGAAGAAGCGGCTTTTCAAGCAGGTTATTCTGTATTGATTACCCAGACACAAGAGTCTTACGAACGTGAATTGATAAATATTCAAAATTTACTTCGCTCCCAAGTGGAAGGAATTGTAATATCTTTATCGCGTGAAACAAAGAATTTTGATCATTTGATTCGATTGCAAAAAAGAGGGATGCCATTGGTATTTTTTGATCGAAATACGGAAGAAATACAAGCGAGTAAGGTGATGGTTGATAATGAGGTGTCTGCCTATGAAGCAGCAAAGCATTTGATCGACAATGGTTGTAAGCGTGTAGCGTTTGTAGCAGGACCTACCAATGTATCTGTAAGTAATCAGCGACTGGAAGGATACAAAAGAGCATTAAGAGCTCATCAGATGAAAATAGATGAAAAAATGATTATTCATTCAGACTATTTTCAAGATACGGCTATTCAATTAACACATCAATTAATGGCAGTGAAGAATCCGCCTGATGGTATTGTTGTTGTTTCTGATCGATTGGCAGTAGGAGTAATGCTGGCTTTAAAGCAATTGGCGATTAAAGTTCCTGAGCAAGTTAAAATTGTTAGCTTTAATAATGAGCCTATTTGTTCGGTCATTTCGCCAAGTATTTCTTCAGTTGCGCAACCCCTGGAAACGATTGGAAAATTGGCAACTCAACTGTTGATTGAACAAATTGAAAGTAAATCTGAATTTGAGCCTCAAATTCGAGTTTTAAAGACTGAATTAGTGATACGAGAATCCTCTTGTCGCGACTAAATTTAATTGATTATTTCTTGGAAAAATTGACAAAAATCGTGATATTTGTTAGATAGTCACAAATAAGAATTTATGTCTTTGAATACAAGTATTATCCCCATTAACATAGAAGATGAAATGAGGGGAGCCTACATCGATTATTCGATGTCGGTTATTGTTTCACGTGCTTTGCCAGATGTTAGAGATGGATTGAAGCCCGTTCACCGAAGAGTGTTGTATGGAATGGAGGAGTTGGGAGTAAGTTACAACAAATCTTATAAAAAATCAGCTCGTATAGTCGGAGAAGTATTAGGTAAGTATCACCCACATGGTGACTCTTCTGTATACGATACAATGGTTCGTATGGCGCAAGATTGGTCGCTGAGGTATCCTTTAGTGGATGGTCAGGGAAACTTTGGTTCGGTAGATGGAGATTCTCCTGCTGCGATGCGTTATACCGAAGCAAGACTTAAACGAATTGCAGATGAGTTGCTATCTGATTTAAACAAGGAAACAGTTGATTTTCAGCCAAATTTTGATGATTCATTAGATGAACCAACGGTTTTACCGTCTAAACTTCCTAATTTATTATTAAATGGTACTTCTGGTATTGCGGTAGGTATGGCCACTAATATGGCTCCTCACAATTTAACAGAAGTAGTAGATGGTATCACGGCTTATATTGATAACCGTGACATTACCATTGCTGAATTAATGAATTATATCAAAGCTCCAGATTTTCCAACTGGAGGTACTATTTATGGTATTCAGGGCATAAAAAATGCTTTTGAAACGGGAAGGGGCCGAGTTGTTATACGTGGAAATGCAACCTTTGACACTAACAAGAATGGAAAAGAGCAGATTATTGTTTCTGAAATTCCATACATGGTTAATAAAGCATCATTGATTAAGCAGTGCGCTGATTTAGTGAATGATAAGAAGATCGAAGGAATTTCTGAAATCAGAGATGAATCAGATCGTCAAGGCATGCGAATTGTATTTGACTTAAAACGTGATGCGGTTCCGAACGTAGTCTTGAATAATCTATATAAATACTCTGCCCTGCAATCTTCGTTTTCTGTAAACAATGTTGCCTTGGTGAAAGGTAGACCAATGACATTAAATCTGAAGGATTTAATTCATTATTTTGTTGAACACAGAAACGAAGTAATCATTCGTAGAACTCAATATGATCTAAGAGAGGCTCGCAAGCGTGCACATATTTTGGAAGGATTTATCATTGCTTTAGATAATTTAGATGCGGTGATAAAATTGATTCGTGAATCAAGGGATCCAAATGCAGCGCAAGAGGGCTTAATGAGTAATTTCAATTTATCAGAAATTCAAGCAAAAGCCATTCTTGAAATGCGTTTGCAACGATTGACTGGACTTGAAAGAGAAAAGATTTTAAATGAATATGCTGAAATCATGAAGTTGATTGATGATTTGGAGGATATTTTGGCAAAACCTGATCGTCAATTACAAATCATCAAAGATGAATTAACAGAAATGAAACAACGTTATGGTGATGAGCGAAGAACGCAAATCAATATGACGGATGAAGAGTTCTCTGTTGAGGATATGATTGCTGATGAAGAAATGTTGATTACTATTTCAGCGCAAGGTTATATCAAGCGTACAGCCATTACTGAATACCGTGCTCAAAGTAGAGGTGGGGTAGGATCAAGAGCGGTAGCAACCAAAGACGATGATTACACAGAGCATTTATTCTCTGCAACCATGCACAATTGGTTGTTATTCTTTACAGAAAGAGGAAAATGTTTCTGGTTGCGTGTTTATGCAGTTCCAGAGGGCTCCAAAACGTCCAAAGGAAGACCAATTCAAAACTTAATGAATATTGAGTCGGGTGACACCATTAGAGCTGTTATCAATGTGAAATCAATCACTGATCCGGATTATATTGATAATAACTACATTGTGATGTGTACAGAAGACGGTACCATCAAGAAAACATCATTGGAGGCATATTCAAGACCACGTCAGAATGGAATTATTGCTATTACCATTCGCGAGGGAGACCGATTATTGGATGTTGCTTTAACGAATGGTAATAACCAGATTGTTATAGCAACTAATACAGGACGTTCAGTTCGATTTGAGGAGCATCGTGTACGTCCAATGGGTAGATCTGCAGCAGGTGTAAAAGGTATTTGGATAGATGAGGATGATGCAAATGAGAAAGTAATTGGAATGGTTTGTGTAGAAAATCCAGAGGTACAACAATTATTAGTGGTATCTGAGAAAGGATTTGGTAAACGTTCGGAGGTTGAGGATTATCGTCTGACAAATAGGGGAGGAAAAGGTGTGAAGGCTTTAAACATTACAGAAAAAACAGGTGCCTTAGTTGCTATTAAAGAGGTAAATGATAATAATGATTTAATGATTATCACAAAAGCCGGAATTTTAATTCGTACGAGTGTAGCTGAATTGCGAGTGATGGGAAGAAATACACAAGGTGTTAAATTGATTCGTTTGAAAAACGAATCAGATGAAATCTCATCAGTAACTAAAATTGAAAGAGATCCTGAGGTAGAAAATGAGATTGGTGAGGAGGGTGGACCAGCAGAAGGATCAAATGATCAAGTAAACAACGAAGAAAATACGTCAAATTAAAAAACAATCATGAAAAAAATTGTATTAACTCTATTAACAATCGGATTCATAGCGAACGTGGCTATGGCTCAACAAGACAAGGCCGCCGTTGAAGCTGCTAAAAAAGACATCGCAGATAAAGTAAAAAAAGCAGAGGAGGATTTAGTTAAAAATCCAACCAAACCTAAAAGTCATTTAAATAAAGCGATTGCTTTGTTGGATTTAGCTTCTTTTCCAGATTCTACTTTATCCGCTTTAGATATTGAAGCACCATTTAAGGCCTTAGATGCAATCAAAGAAGCGCAAAAGTTGGACCCTAAAGGAAGTTTAACCAAAGACATTGCGAAATTATATGACGAGAAAAAGGTATATCAGGCATTTATGAATATTGGTGTAATCAAATACCAGGGTAAAAATTATGCAGCTTCTTATAAGTATATGGCAAAAGCATCAGAAGTTGCTCCCAAAGATTCTATAGCAGCAATGTACACAGGTGTGGTTGCGCAGCTTTCTAATAATGAGAAAGGTGCTCAGGAAGCTTATGAGAAGTATATTGACATGGGAGGCAAGGATATGGCTATTTTATACGGTTTGTCGCAAATCTATAAAAACCAAAAAAATGAAGAAAAAGCATTAGCCATTATTGATAAAGGAATCTCTTTATATCCAGAAAATAGAGATTTGAAAAATGAGAAGTTCAATCTATTGATTTCATTTAATCGAATTGATCAAGCCATTGAAACCTTGGAAAAGCAATCCAATAAAGATGCACCAACATTCTCAAATTTGGGTTTATTGTATGAGAATAAAATGGCTGGATACAAAGAACAAGCTAATAAAATTGCTGAAAAATCATCAAAAATAGGGGAGTTCAAAAAGAGAATTGATAGTCAAAAAGGACAAATTGAAGCATTTACGGATGAGGTAAAACGTTTGAAAAATAAATTAAAAACTACTCCTCCAAAGCAAAAAGCATCAATTACCCAACAAATTACCTTGAATGAAGCAGATATCAAGGAGAAAACAAAAACGTTGGAAGGATATATGGCTGATTTGGCGAATGCTGAAAAATCGATAGGGGATCCTGCAACAAATGCCGCTCAATTGGCTGATTTGAATGCGAAAATTAAGGAAATTCGTGATAAAGTTCCATCATATTATGAAAGTGCATTGAAATTAGATGCCAATTACTATGATGCATTATATCAGTTAGGGGCTTTAAATTACAACGATGCTGCAGATATCAAGCGAATTGTGAATTCAATGGACATGGAAACTTTCAAGAAAGAAGGTAAGTCGTATGAAGATAAAATCGCAGGTAAATATAAGGAAGCATTACCATTCTTTGAAAAAGCATTTAAAATAAAAAAGGACGAAGATTTGAAAGAAATTATGAAACAAATCTATCGTGAATTAAAGGATGAAGCTAAATTACAAGAGCTTAATTAAGTAATAAGTAAGAAATAATAAGTAAGAAAGTCCCACTGAAGAAATTTAGTGGGATTTTTGTTTTGATTCCTAGTAACTAAAGATTTTAAGAAATTAAAGAATTAAAGTGTTTAAGCGATTTAAGAATCTAAATGATTTAGTGGCTAAAGAATTCACTTTTTTCAATTCTTAGTTTACTATATTACAGTTTATCTAATGCTCAGTTTCTAAAGGAATAGGGTGTGCTTCAAAAATACTATTTAACATAATATAAATTATATAACATTAATAGGTAAGATGACAGTGAAGCATGTCCAGCTATTGGGATCCGATTGAACCTGAATAATTCCGTTGTGCAATTGAATGATTCGTTCGACCAATGATAAACCAATTCCGTAACCTTTAGAGGCGGCGGTATTTTCTGCGCGGAAAAATGGTTGAAAGATATAGGGCAAATCAGCAGCTGGAATTCCTTTACCTTCGTTTTTAAACTCAATTTTTAGTTGGTGTTTATCTATTTGCAGTTTAACAAAAGCTGTTTTTTTAGGACTGAATTTACATGCATTTTCCATGAGGTTTTTAAAGGCTGTTAAAATCAATTTATCATCAGCTTTGATTTCAAGTAATTCCTCATTATCAGGCATTTCTTGGGTATCAATAATCACTTTATATCCATCATGTAATTTTTGAGTTAAACTGCGAGAATCCCAAAGAATTTCATCCACTCGATGAATTTGAAAACTGAGTTGATATTCATTTAGGCTTATTTTATTCAGTTCTAACAAAGATTCGGTAATGGCTGATAATTCTTGAGTGTCCTCTAAAACGGATTTAATGGTAGACTTGTAATCTTCATTTTCTCTTTCCTTAAGCATACTTACCTCAAGTTGTGATGATATCTTTGTCAAAGGATTTTTTAATTCATGAGAAACATTGGAAATAAACGTTTTTTGCAATTTAAATGCATTCTCAATACGTTCTAAAAGCCGGTTGATTGTGGTAACCATTTTGCCAATTTCGTCTTGAGAATCGATATTGTCTAATCGTTCCTCTAATCGTTTTGGAGAAAGCTGGTCAACTTGTTTAATAACCTCAGATATGGGATTTACTGCTCTTCCAGCAAAGAACCAACCTGAAATAATTACGATAAATATGAAAATTAAAAAAAGTGCAATCAATATGTTTTTTAAGTCTCTTGCATTTTCTGCAGAATATTGATCAACTGCCCCTGCAAAAACAACTATCCTACCCTCTGGTGTAGCAAAAACAGTACCTAAAACTTCTAATTCTCCTGAGTGATATTTAATTTCTTTGTATTTTCTTACTTGTTTGACCCTTTCTACATCAATATGTAAGGAAATACTGTCATTTGAACGATAGATACGTTCATTACAGGTATCATATGCAACAATGTTTTCTTTGTAAAGAATGTCTCTATTTGCACGATCTATGATGCGTAATAATTTGCCATCAACTTGCTTCACATTAATTAATAATTCAGCTGCTGTATTTGCTTTTTGACGCAAACGATCGTAAAATTTATCTTGATAGTTTTGTTGAGAAAATAAATATATAATCAGGTACGAGACAAAAAGAATCGCAGACACTAAATAAGTAAATTGATAAGTAAGTCTGGACCGTATTTGCATTATTCTCTCAAGATATACCCTACTCCAAATTGAGTGTGGATCAATTTTTTATCAAAATTTTTATCTATTTTTTTTCGGAGATAATTTACATAAACTTCGATTAGGTTGAAACTTTGTTCGTCTTCTACCTCCCAAATTTTTTCAGCTATTTCTGATTTTGAAATTACTTTTTCTTGATTTCGTAAAAAGTACTCTAATAATTGAAATTCTTTTGCCGTTAAATTGATTAATTGTCCATTTCTATGGACTAGCCGTGAATTCAAATCCAATTCAATATCCGAATACTTTAAAATAGAAGATAGATTTTCCACAGGTTGAGGAGAATATCCATATCTTTTTAATAAGGCCTTTACACGTGCCAAAAACTCCTTGAAATCAAATGGTTTGGCTAGGTAATCGTCAGCACCTGCATCAAAACCAATGATTTTGTCTTCTGTAGAACTTAATGCAGTTAACATTAAAATAGGTACATCCAAACCTTTAGCACGTAATCTTCTACATAATTCTAATCCATTGATACCAGGAATAATGATATCTGATATGATTAAATGATATTGATAATGATTGGTTAATTGAAGAGCAATTTCACCATCATATGCTACATCTACCTTATAATTAGACTCCTCCAAACCCTTTTTAAGAGATTGAACCGTTTTATGCTCGTCTTCTACTAATAAGATATGAATCATTTATGAAGAATTTCTTTTAACTGCGCAGGCGAATAGGCCACTGATTTTAAAACCTTGTTGTCGGATAAGCGATATACCTTATAAAGACCATTTTCTTCAATTATTTCCGCCTCCGTTCCATCTTTTTGAAAGTAATGTTCAACTGTTTGCTGTGCTTCTTCAAGAGTTTGACATGCTTTTGACATATTTGAACGCTGCACCTCATTAAATAATTCAACAAACTTAGGTCCCAGTCCAAATTCCAATATGGCTCCTGACAATACATACTGAAGGTCGCAAAGTGCGTCTGCAATTTCAACCAAATCATTATCTGCTATGGCTTGTTTCAATTCCTCTAATTCCTCTTCTAACAATTTAACGCGTAAGGCACATCTTGTTTCATGCGGTATACTAGGACTCTCCAATACAGGTGCGCCAAAGGTATAATGAAACTCTGCTACTTGATTTAACGAATCTAATTTTTCCATAAATTTTGAATACTTACCCTAAATTTAAGAAAAATTTATGTGATATTTTTTTTGAAAAAAAATGATTTATCCACATTTTAATGTGGATAAATTGTGGGTAATTTATCATCTATGCACAATTGTGGAAAAATTGTTAACAAAAGGTAATTTTAAGGTTATTAAAAATCCAAATGTGCACAAGTGTGGATAAGTTGTGGATAAAATTACTTACTTGGTTTACTTTCAGAAAAAGTTCCATCCGAATAAAAAATGACAACACGTTCTATCACCTTGTCTACGTGGTTGGTATAAACTTGATTGACCCCGGATGCAACTTCGATTGTCGTATCAATTGATTTTTTAACTTCCTGTACTACCGTTTTTTCAATCGGCTTGAGATTTGCTTGTGCAGTATGATCTGTTAAATATTTATTTTCATCGGATTCTCGAGGGGATTCATTTATATGATCAAATAATCCACCAATAGAGGTAGTCTGAGATAATTTTGATGAAGTACCCGATGTAGAGGGGATTTTTTTTGAATCATTTCCACTGGAAAGATATAAAAGGTTACGATCTTCATAAAGTAACTCTTCAGCACTTATTTCAGGAAAGCTTTTTAGAATTTTTTGAACAACATCTAAACTCGGTTTATTCCTTCCTGATACAATATGAGAAATACTGCTTCGAGGGATATTTATAACATCTGCAAATTGAGATGCAGACATTTGTGTACGCTTAATTAACAATTCTATCTTCTCTGTAAGTGTCATTTTATTTTTGTGAACAATGATAATACACAAATGTAATCACAAAATAGATAACTTTAAAACACAATTGTAATTAATTTAAATTTACAATTGTGTAATAGAATAATCGTTAATTAGAATTAATTTATTTCGGTATAAAGAACCAATAGCTTTTTTATAATCTTTTTTTGACATTTTTAACAAGGCATAAATATCTTCAGGACTACTCTTGTCTCCAAGTTGTATAACACCTTTTTGCTCTTTCAAGACAGAAAGAACTTGCTCTGTTAACAATTGGAATTTATCATCCTGTTGATATTTCATAGTTAAATCAACTTTGTTATCCGGACGAATGTTACTTATGTAAACATCAATTGATTCGCCAATTTTAACATTTGTAATCAGTTGATTTTTAAATAAAAGGCCTATTTTACAATTGTTAATTAAGCAGTTAATGCCAAGGTCTGTATATTCAAATGGAATAACATTTACTTTTTGACCAATAGAAAATTCGGGACTTTCTCTTGGGAGAAATTTTTCTATTCTGGCTGAAGCTACGATTCGATCTGTCTGTGGATCTAAATAAACATAGACGAGATAAGATTTCCCAACAACCATTTTTCCTTTTTGCTCTCCAAAGGGAACAAGTAGGTCTTTCATGAGTCCCCAATCTAAAAATACACCTGATTTTGAAACATCTTTAACTTCCAAAAAGGCAAATTGATCTATGGTTGCTTTCGGATTCAGGGTAGTAGCAATGATTCGGTCCTCTGAATCTCTGTAAATAAAGACTTTAATTATATCATCAATTTGGGTGCCCTCTTGGATATATTGCTTAGGAAGGAGAATTTCGTCTTCGTAACCATCTAAATACAAACCAAAATCAACTTCTTTAATTACTCTTAGGTGATTGTATTCACCAATTTTTAATTCATTTTCCATAAAAAAACCCGGCTTTTAAAACCGGGTGTAAAGGTAATCATTTTAAGTGGTCAATTATACCACTACGTTATTTTCTCTTAAAGCTTGATTTAATGAAGTTTTTAAATCTGTACTTTCTTTTCTTTTTCCTATTATTAATGCGCAAGGAACTCCATAAGTTCCTGCTGGAAAGGTTTTTTGAATTGTACCTGGGATAACAACTGAATTAGCCGGTACATATCCTATGTATTCAACGGGCTCCGATCCACTTACATCTATTATTTTGGATGATCCAGTAATGGTTACACCAGCCCCCAAAACAGCACCTTTTCCAATATGAGCACCTTCAACTACAATGCATCTTGAACCAATAAAAGCACCATCCTCTACAATTACCGGGGAAGCTTGTGGTGGCTCCAATACACCACCAATTCCAACTCCTCCACTTAAATGAACATTCTTACCAATTTGGGCACACGAGCCAACAGTTGCCCAAGTATCTACCATCGTTCCCTCATCGACATAAGCACCAATATTTACATAAGATGGCATTAATATTGTACCTTTTGATAAATAAGCACCATACCTCGCAACAGCAGGTGGTACAACACGAACACCTAATTCCTTATAATTAGTTTTCAAAGCCATTTTATCATGGTACTCAAAAATTCCTATTTCACTCACCTCCATTTGACGAATAGGGAAATACATTACAATTGCTTTTTTTACCCATTCATTTACTTGCCATGAACCATCCTCATTAGGTTGAGCAGTTCTTAATTGACCTTTATCTACTAATTCAACAACCTGTTCGATAGCAGAAATACTTTCAGGATTCTTTCTTAATTCTGGTTGCTCCCAGGCTTTTTCAATGATATTTTGTAAGGATTGCATAAAAATATTTATTCTGTTTGTTCGTTAACTACAAAGTTCGTTCAATTATACGGAATCCACAATGAAGAGGTAAGAAATATCTTCAAATTCCTGTTTAAATCAATTATCTATTACAATTCAGCTATCATTTTAACTTTAACTTTAATTACATAACTAACTGATTATCAGTAAACTTATAATTATAAACAAAATAATATTTGGGTAAAAAATTAATTACAATTTAGCTAAATAAGCAAATGACATTGTGTCAGACCCATCCACTACCCTTCCCTTAGATTAAATTCTTTGAGTTAAATATACGATTTTTTTGAATAAAAAACGTATTCAAATAGAAATTATTTTTTATTTAGCCGATATGCTAAATTAATTACATTTGTAATTCAGGATTTGAATAATAAAACCATATTAATAATACTAGATTCATTCCCCCTATTCCCTACTCCACCATTTGCATAGGATAATTAAAATCGCTATATTTGGGCTAAAATAAAGGAAAACAAATATTTATTACCCGATGAAAAAAATTAAAGTAGCAATTAATGGTTTTGGTCGTATTGGTCGTTTAACTTTCCGTCGTTTGTTGGAAAAAGAAAACGTTGAAATTGTTGCCATCAATGATTTGACTGATAACGCCACATTAGCACATTTATTGAAGTATGATTCTGTACATGGTAAATTTAATGGTACAGTTACATCTGATGCAGATAGTATTACCGTTAATGGTCATGCAATCAAAGCGTATGCTGAACGTGATCCTAAGCAATTGCCTTGGGGAGCATTAGGAATTGATGTAGTATTAGAGTCTACTGGTCGATTTGTTGATGAAGATGGTGCTGGACAACATCTAACTGCTGGTGCAAAAAAGGTTATTATTTCAGCTCCTGCAAAAGGTGGCGTACCTACAGTAGTTCTTGGTGTAAACGAAGATACTCTGTCTGATGATATGAAAATTATTTCTAATGCTTCTTGTACAACTAACTGCTTAGCCCCAATGGCTAAAGTATTAGATGATGCATTTGGTTTAGAAAAAGGTTATATGTCTACGATTCACTCTTACACAGCTGACCAAAATTTACAAGATGCTCCGCATTCTGATTTACGTCGTGCTCGTGCTGCAGCTTATTCCATTGTTCCAACTTCCACAGGTGCTGCTAAAGCTGTTGGTCTAGTTTTACCTCATTTAAAAGGTTTATTAGATGGAAGTTCAATGCGTGTACCTACCCCAGATGGTTCAGTTACTGAATTTACTGCAATCTTGAAAAAAGAAGTTTCTGCTGAGGAAATCAATGCTGCGATGAAAAAAGCTGCTGAAGGTCCAATGAAAGGTATTTTACAATTTGAGACAGACGAGATTGTTTCAATCGATATTATTGGAAATACTCACTCATGTATTTTTGATTCAAAATTAACATCAACAATGGGAACATTAGTTAAAGTTGTTGGTTGGTATGATAATGAATACGGTTATTCTTCTCGTGCAGCAGATTTAATTGCTCGTGTAGGATAATTTATCAAATCAATATACTAGTAAAAGAGGCCTATCAAGGCCTCTTTTATTTTGAATTTATTGCTCTTAAATATTTAATGCTGAAACCTTTATTAAAAAACATTTCTTCGAAACGTGTTTTAATGCCAAAATGGTCATTATTTAATTCAGAATTATATAAATCGATTGTACTTTCTATAATTTTAAATTTTTGATTAGGGATTGTTTCTAAACTATAATCAAATAACGATTCCGAATCGGTTTTTAAGTGAAGTTTTCCATTTGATTTTAATATGTGTTGATATTTTTCCAAAAAAAACGGATTTGTTAGTCTTTTTTTTTCATCTCTATCCCTAGGTCTTGGGTCAGGAAAAGTAATCCAAATTTCATCTACTTCATCCTTCTCAAAAAAATCCAATATAAATTGTATCTGAAGGCGAAGAAAAACAACATTTGTTATTTGCTCCCTTTGAGCAAATAGTCCGGCAGATGCGAGTCGGTCACCTTTTACGTCAATTCCTATAAAATTTTTATAGGGAAATAATCGTGCTAAACCATTTGAATATTCTCCCTTTCCACATCCTAATTCCAGCACAATGGGTTGGTTATTTTTAAAAAAATGTGAATTCCATTTTCCTTTACAATTATCAAAGAAAGATTTTGGCTTTTGAATCACATTTTCTAAATCACATGCCAATTGGTATTTTATACTTTTTCTTCTGCTCAATTTATAAGTCGTTTATTTCTGCTACTAAATAGGTGCTACCAATAATTAAAACCAAATGATCTGCAAGATTTAATTTTGCAAAATGGATGGCCTCGTTTACATCTTTCATTAATATTCCATTTTTTCCTGTTTCCTCTCCTATTATTTTTAAGGATTCCTTCTCAAGTCTTCTTGGATTAGAAATTTCAGTGAAAATATAATTGGCATCATTTGGTAAGAGACTAAGCACTTTTTTAATGTCCTTATCCTTCACCATTCCTATTATAAAACTTAATTTTTTCAGATTTATTTTTTGTATTTGTTGTAATACATTTTTTATCCCATCTTCATTATGCGCTGTATCAGCAATAATGAGAGGATTTTCTTGCTGTAAAATTTGAAATCTACCTTTTAAGCCTGTATTTTTTACAACATTTTCTATTCCTAAACAAATTATTGAAGGATCGAAAGAGAGGATTTTCATTTGGTCTAGTTGAATGGTCCAAGCTATAATTCCTGCAATATTTTGGAGTTGATAATGACCTAAAAGTGGAGATTTTACTTTTAAATTTTTCCAATGATTGGTATGTACTTCGAAAACTTGAAATTTGTGATCCAAGGTTTCACCTAGTTTTATCGAAACCTGATTTTTTGAAAATTGGATAGGCGCTTGTAAGGTTTTGGCTTTTTCTACAAAAATAGATGCTGTACTTTCGTTGAATTCTGAAATGGTTACTGGAATACATGTTTTAATAATACCAGCTTTTTCATTAGCTATTTCTTCTAGCGAATTTCCTAAAATGTCTTGATGATCAAAACTAATGTTTGTAATAAGGCATGCAATTGGCTGTACGATATTAGTTGAATCAAGTCTACCTCCCAACCCAGTTTCAATTATAGCATAATCAACATTATTTTCAGCAAAATATAGAAATGCCATGATGACAGTCCATTCAAAAAAAGAAGCTGAATAAGAAGTAATTAATTCTTTATTTGAATTCACAAAATTGGTAATCCAATTCTCATTAATTTCTTGTCCATTTATTTTAAATCGCTCTGTAAAATTTTTTAAATGTGGGGATGTATACAATCCCACCTTGAAACCATGTTCTTGTAAAATGGAAGCCATTAAATGGGATGAACTTCCTTTTCCGTTCGTTCCAGCAATATGTAAACATTTTAACCTTGATTGCGGATTACCGAATTGATTACATAAAAATTGTATATGATCCAATCCAGGTTTAAAGGCTTTTTTTCCTTCACGATGGAAAACAGGAAGTCGTTGATACAAGAATTCGAGGACTTCAGCATAAGTCATCATATCATTTAACGCTACTTACTTCGGATTGATTTTAAATACAATTGTACCGGTAGAAACTTCAGGTCTTTCTCCTGAAGAGGTAGGTTTAAAGCTCAATTTTTCGATCGCCTTTTTATATTTTTGGGCAACTGATGCTGATAAAGTTGTTTCTACTATTTTTAAAGAAATGATTGATCCATTTTCATCAATTTTAATCGACAAACGAATGATACCCGTTTCATCAGAATCATCATTTACTTTAGGTGATGAGGCTAATTTCCAACCAGTTAAATTAACTGACATTCCATTTCCACCTCCACTCCCATTGTTTGAACCCGAACCGGATCCTTTTGATCCACTGTAGATAGCTGAATTATTAATCTCACCATTTAATTGACCTTTATCCCCAATTTTACCAGCATCATTTCCATTAGAGTTTCCACCTGCTGCATTACTTGTACCTTTGGTGCCATTTGCCACACTTTTTTTCTTAAATAAGGCATTTTCATCAATTTTGGGAGGAGCTTCTACTGGAATTACTTCTTTTTTTACATTTTTTACAGCTTCTATTTTCTTTTCAGGAGCCTTTTCTGCAATTTTTACAGGACTTTTTAATTTTGAGCTTAATAAAGTTGCTTCTCTTGGTTTTTCCTTATTGGTTTCTATTTTTTCTATAGGTAATTTTTCGGCTGGAGCTGATTCTTCTTCCGAATTTAACGCATTGGTTTGATTGTAAGTTTGAATATCTCCACCACCTTCATCGGTATTTCCATAATTTACAGCAAATCCACCTGCAGGAATTTCCATTTTCAATTCCTCACCAGACCAAATGTTGATCGTATAAAATAAAAAGAACAAAACAGAATTGATTACGATTGTGTAAATCAAAGCCTTTATTCGATTTCTTTTTTCTAATTCTTGTTGTGTTAAAACCTGACTCATTTACTTTTTAGTATTATCAAAAACCCAAATATCTAATTTGTTTTTTTGTTTGATTGCTAATGCTTTTTGGTATCCTTCTTCCAATGTCTCAACAGATCCGATACTTATTCTGTAGTATTTTTCATTATCTGATTTTGAAAGTAAATAAACTTCCTGAAATCCTTTACTTTCTAATTCGCTTATTCCTTTTTCAGCAATTTCTTTACTTAAAAAACTTCCTGCAATTAATTCAATTTTACTGATAGAAATAGATTTATGAAGAGAATTTTCTGTTGTATCTCCTGTAAGGGAAGGAACATTTGGTTCAGTTACATGAGCTTCTTCTTTTTTGATTTTATTTTCACTAAAATCTTCAGTTATTTTATGATCTTCAATTTTTACTTTATTTTCAATAGATGTAATTGGACTCAAACTCGAAGTAAATAGTTGTACATCTGGTTCTGTTAAAATAAAGGTACTTAAACCAGCGAATATGAACAAAATGATGGCATAAACCGAATTTTTGATTCCCTTCTTTTTACTTATTTCCTCATTCAAATAAGGTGAATCGATAGGTTCTTCACTTATCCTATTTTCTTGTACTTTTTGTGGATTTACTAATTGAGGTTTTTCTTGATACGGTAAATGGTTAATTGTTATTTCATTTAAACCAAACATGTTCAAATTGAAATTTGTCTGTAGGTTTGGTGTAAACTGTAATTTATTTTCTTGATTGAGCGAAAAGGAACCAATTTTACCAAGCGTAAGATCAGATTTTTGATTAATTTCTTTTTTTAAAAATAAAGTAAATTCTTCAATAATTTGAGAGGATTTTTTTAATGCTATATTTTGATGAATCGAAAACTCATTGCTTAAAAAACCATCATCATTTTTTAATTTCTCGTTAAAAGCAACAGTCCTTTTTGCTGGATAAATAATATTTTTTTGTTCATTGATTGAAATCGGTTCGGACTGAATAACAAATCCTCCAAATTTCGGAATGATTACACAATCATGCTCATGAAGCAAGTTTTCAATAAATAATATAATTTCTTTTTCGTTGAACATGTTATTAAAACGAGTAGGCCACTCCTACTGTATAATTTAATCCTTGTAATTTATAATGTAAAAATTGCTGATATTGTTTCCCTAATATATTGTTGGCACTTACAACTACATTGAATTTTTTTGTGATTAAATAATTCACTTTTAAGTTTAAATCAATAATATCATCTAATTTAACTGTTTTATTGAATTTCGCTGCTGGGTTGTATCCATACAATCCATTGATAAAGTAAATGTCTGGAGAAATGATGATACGATCTTTGAATGTAATTGAGTTGATCCAAGAAATATTCCAAAGTGGTTTAGAAAAGGGCTTATCTAAGGAACCAAGTTGTTCATATTGATTGTATTCAAATTTAAGTACAGATAAAAAACGCTCATTAAGTTGATAATTCACTTGTCCAGACAAATTATAATTTTGAATTTTTTTAGAATCACCGGCATAAATTAATTGGTATTTTGAAGTATCAGCTATTGTTGGAACAAAAAATCCTAAATTTTCGAATTCAGAGTATGAAAATTTAATCTCATAATCAATATTTTTTTCATTTGACCCCTTTAAACCACCATAAATATTGGTTGTTTCTTTCGTATTTCGTAATTCTAAATTTTTATCTAGCCAAGGATTCGTATTGATATTTTGTAGATAAGAATAGAAATGCGTATCACCTCCTAAACCAGCAAATAGATGTAAAAATTGAGTTGGTTTGATATCAAATTTTACAATTGGATACCATTCAGTAGTATTTAAACCCCTTATCTGGTCTTTTTCATTTACTACATTTAAACCTGCATGAACCGATAAGGTGTTTGTTTTAAACAAGAAGGATGGTTTTACCTTGTATAATTGTCGACGGTTATTATTGGTTGTTGTATATTCAGATAAAATCATGGAACCATCAATATAAGCTGACAATTCATCGTTCAAATGCATTATTCCATGAAATTTTGAATTCCAAATCCATTCTTTGTCTAATTTATTACTCGAGGTAAAGTTTAGACTGGAGGTAGCATCATAATCAAATTTGGCATCTAATTTAGCATTTGAAATCGATCCTGAATAGTAAAATTTATCATAACTGATTTCTAAAAAATTATTTGGATAATTGATGGGATCCATCAATCGACCATAAAAGTTAGAAGCTAAATTTGTATAATCTATCTGACCATCTAGTAAGTATTTATTCGAAAATGTTTTGCTATAAATTTTCACTTCATTTTCACTTCTGCCTGAATAAATGGAATTGGTAGGTCCCCTTCTGTTAGCATCATGTTTAATGTAAATTCCCCTGAATTGATTGGAGTCAGGAGTAAATCCTAAATGTGCATTGAATAAGGTATGAGCATAATTTCCAGCCCCTATTTTAATGATATTTTTAAATTTTTGTCCGAAAGCTGAATTTAATTCGTCACCTGATCTAGGATTTAAAATAGGACTATTAATGGCTTGAAATTTATTTTCATCTAATTTTCTTTCAATAAAATTATAAGTCATTTTTCTCCCTTTCTTTTTATTCTCAATTTCTTGAAGAGGATCAAACGAACGAGTAACTTGAGGTTGTAATTCAATTTTACGCTCTTTATCAATAATGATGTCTTCATTTTGAATAGAACCTTCTTTTTTGGTTTGCTGGGCAATGCTATTAAAAGGATTCAAGAATCCAATTAAATTTAGGGCAAGGAATGTATATTTAAATAACTTCATTTTCTTCATTTTCTTATTTTACGGGAAGTGCATTAAGTTTTGTTTTCGCTATCTCTATCACTTC
>JBEBDG010000014.1:0-19589 GCA_041157165.1 Bacteroidota bacterium | reverse complement strand
GATTAATTCAAAAAATGCGTCCTTGTTGTGTGTGTCGTTGATGTCTAAATATATACGTGCTTCGGATAATTTGCTGAGTTCTTGGGCTGTGCTGGGGTGATCTTGCATTCGTTGTGATATTTTTATGGCTCCACCTGTGATGATAAACAGCTCATCGATTATTTTTATTGCGTATAGCCTCAATCTATTGTGGTTGATTTTTCCTTTTCGAAGCGATATGGTTTTGTTGGTTTCGGAATATTTCAAAGGAATGAACAAGCGTTGAAATTGGCCATCTGATTCTGCGATGTCATTGATCAAATCTTCCATTTCCTCAAGGTTGTCGGATATCTCTTCAGCGAATGCAATAATATCTTCTATGCTGTTTTCTTTCGCGAATTGGTATAAAAACTCGGTGTTATTCCATTGGTTTAGATTCCTATCGTATTCATTTTCATCATATTCATTGTAATGAAAAGAGTACAATTGGTTTTCAAAGATACATGTGATTTTCATAAAATCAACCTATGGGTTTATTTTTTTGGATGTTTGAATCGTTGAATGCGATCACACCAAGTTAATGCGCTTATAGGTTACTTACTGAAGGGTACTGCCCAATTTGCGATTTTTGCAAAAATTTTGGAGGAGGGATCATTACCCTGAAAACTCTAGTTAAGAACAGTGCGATTTTGTGGGAAGAGGTCACTAATCGCTTGCAACAATCGAATCATTTTCTTGTTGTGTTATTTCTATTGTCCTTACTTGTAATAGTCCATTTGTTATTGCGGGTTCAAACTCTTGTAAAATACGGTCAACAGATGAATTGTGTCGCCCACCTGACTGTTCTTCATCGTCTGGTCTAACTATCAATACGAGATATAGGTAGGCGTTCACTTTTTTAATTGTCCGGTAGTAGTTGATTTTACTAAGCATAATATATAACCTCTCTCTTAGCATAGGGCCCATTCTCTTGGATTTCATTTCAATAAAAATCTCCGTGTCTATTGTTTTTATGTAACCGTCAAATATTGGGCTGTATTCACTAACTGGATCAACTTGTTGAAATTGGCTAACAAGTTTTGCGTCACGAACAAGTGGCAGTTGATGAAGTCCTTCCGCTTGAAGAAATTTAGGTAAAGCAACTTCTTCAAATTTCGAGAATGAAATGACCCTTCTTGCGGTTTGCCTTTCTTCTGTTGGTTCTTCTGTTTCATTTCGCTTCTCTGCCTTTTCAGGTTCGTCAGCTTGTTTAACTGTAAACAATTTTGCAAGTTCATTTGTCAGTACGACTGTTGAATTGACTTGCTTTTGGCTAATATTAGTTGAAATGCTTACAATTTGATTTCTTAGTTCAGTATTTTCTCTTTTTAGCTCTTGATTTTTTGTTTCCTTCTCTGTTACTGTCCTTGATAGAGTTATTAACTTACTGATGGAAAAGTTGTCAAATCCTTCGCTTAAAACCAAAATAGTCAAGAATGCAACAAGAACAAGAATTCCACCAGAGATTTGAGCAGGTGGGCAAGTCCAAACGAAATTGAAGTAAATGAGTCCGCCAATGAAAATGCAGAGAAGGATAATTAGAATCCTTACGTACCAGTTGGGTTTTTTATTGTCGATGTCTGTTGCCATATAATTTATTTCTTGTAGTGTCTGTATAAATGCTGCTGACGTTTTGAAGCTACCCGAAGGTGGCATTTTCGTAGCACTTCACTTTCAACCAAGCACAAACTTTGATAGAAGCACAAAGTTTGATTAAACCACCGAATTGCTACTTTCTTATAGTTGCTGTTATCAGCCGTTAATTTTTCTTCTTTGTGACGATTTCCATTGAATCGATTAACTTGTTAAGAATTAATGTGCCAATATCTGCACTTGGATGACCCGGTAATGGATTCTCTATTTTTTTATCTTTACCAATTAATGGAGTCTTTGTGTCGTATGAAAATGCTTCGTTGGTGAGCGATTGGCGAACTTCTGTATTAAATCCATTTTCAGAATTATTAGCAGCAATTCTAATTCTCATAAAACCTAAGAGGTAATGTTGATATTTCGCGATCTCTTTAAGGTGAAATCTATAAAGGGAAGTGAATACACCAAAAACAAGGATAAGCAGGGCGTATAGGACGAGATTAGAATTTGAATTGTTGGTTTCTAGTAGGTGTGTTAAAATTTCGGGTTTAGTCGTGATTGTTGTATCAGTAGCAATTCCCAATAATGATTCTTTGTAGTCGATTTGTGAAGAATTGTCGAAATAAAAATAAAGGCCTGCAAACATTGGTATTGCCAAAATAATAACTAGAAAAAATGCTGATTGGATTTGATTTCTTTTAATGGCGCTTGAACAATAATCAACTGCATAATTAATTGAATTGACTTCGTTTTTTTTGTATGTATTCATGGATTTTTGATTTTATTAAAAACACAGTTCGTTTGATGCCAGTAGTAGAGAGTGTATTCAATATTAGAAGCGTCGTTCTGCGACTACGGTGAAGAATCTCTTGGGAGAAAAGATGGTGCTCTGGGTGGTTAAATGTTTAACTACAGTTTCGCCCAAACACTTTTTGGATTTTAGATAACCCCAATAGGGTTTCAGGGGTTGGTTGAAAATGTCAGATAAACCGAATAGTTAAATAGCCTTCCATTATTACAGAAAAGGCCAACCGCGGTGTTTTAATTTGAGACTGAAAAATAGTACATTCTATTGTCGTAAATCCAGTTTTCAAGTTTTGTAGGATCAGGTGATTTCCATACTTTGAATCCTTTCTCTGTGACACGATACAACGTAGAAGATCCATTATTGATCGATTGGCATAAAGTAGCGAGTTTGTGAGTGCATTTGCTGTCATTCATTTTAATTACTTGACTGCCATGAGCGGTTCCACCAGGATTATAACCGAGAACGATGCTGAATAATCCTATTTCCTTTGGAATGATGAATGTTTTAAATAAAATGCTGTCATGGGTGGTCACGTAATCAATTCTGAATACATTTCCCGATTCTGAAAATTTTCCGATTGTTGAATTGATAATGAATTTGCGGTTTGCATATTGCGGATCATCCTCCCGAAAAAGGAATTTTGAAGTATCAGTATGTTGGTACAGATAAAAATCACTGTTGAATTCAACACCGCTATAATTGGCAATTTCGCCAGTCTCAAAATCTTTCATGTTTACTGGAATTCTTGCTTCTAGCCAAATTGTATCGCCGATATGGATCGTATCGTTGGTGGGATATACGTAATATGGCAAAATAGGTGAATGAAATTTTATGCATTCTGTTCCGCAACTTGGTAATAACAACAGACAAGCAACTATAATTAGCGAGCCCATCTTTTTGATTACGTTAGTTATTGACTTATATCCCATTATTCGAAAATAATATAACTATCGCAGATCTTCGGTTATCGTTTATTATATGCCCTGTGCTTAGTAATAACCCAGAGGTGTTAAATTGGTTCAAAGTCTTGCCGATATATCTGAAATCTCTTGAAACTAGGATTTTGGTAATTCGATATACGGGTAGGGGGCATTTTCAGGATTTTGCTGAATTATACTCGTGTCGCATTTATATCTACTTACAGTACCGGTTTCGGGCTTTGGAATAGGCCGTGCAGAGGCTGATGCTAGGGAGCTATTAGCAGTAGGTTTAATTCTCTTTTGCGGTTGACTTTCCAAATCGTAGGTCTGTTTATAGTTTATAATCTTAGTCTTTCTTAATATGTGAACCTGCAAAAAATCCTGCCAATACTCCTAGTTGCCCAAATAGTCCAGTGATAATATTGTCTGGTAAAGTTTGTTTTGCACAATATAATACCACAAAACATGTTAGGGTAATTAAAAATAAAATTGCAACAATTATACTTGTTGTATGCTTTCCTGAAAATAAATCTAATTTGCTGTGAGGAGTTTCGCCTGAACGATTTAAGTCTGGTTTGTTTGTTGTTGCCATAATTACTCTTCCCCCCAGATAGTTATGTGAAATGAACGAAATGAATTTTTCTTATCAGCAGATGTTTTGAATTTAACCCAGATCCTTTTACCTGTGCTTGTTGATAATTCAATTGGTTTACTTACTTCTGTCGCCAATGAATGGTTCCATTTGTGAAGTGTCATATTGACTGCTTTTCCATCATCGCTAACGTTTCCACTAGTTTTGAGTTCTTCCCCATTGTCAGAAAAAGTAAAATTAAATGTTAATTCATACTTTAGTTTTTCGTCGTTGAAATAAAACGAGAGTTTGTCTTCTGAGTCAACTAGAATGATTGTGTCGTTGAATATGACACGCCTAGTAAATCCGTCTTTACTTATTGCTGTTATCATTGTTTGAAGTGATTTTTTTAAAATTATGTCTGCTTTATGCCCTGAAATTCCCGTTGACTTGTATGTATGCCTAAATATTCGCATGTTAACAGATAATTGTACATGTAAAAATGTAGTATGATATACATTAAGACCTTAAATAAATAGCTGTAATTATACCCCATTTTGTGGTATTGATTTTGAATGATAAATTATTCAATTAAACGGAGATCTAACATTCTTTGCCCGCATCTTCTATTTTTGGTAATTTGCCCATCAAGATTTTTAATTAGACACTGAGCAAATAAGTGATATTGCCATTAAGAACTTTTGCAATCAAAAATTCTAACCCATACCCAATCTTCATTTGTTCAAATAATCACTGTTCATCGGAGTGTGTTTTGAATAGATGATGTGAAGTAAAAATCGATAAATTTCAAGAAGTAAAAACTTGATTTGAAATCGCAATGATGTTAGTCTTTCCGTTACGTTCATACGATTGCCGTTCTTCCTAAATTTTGGAATGCAAAACTGTCAACAGACCTAAATAGATACAATTTATTTGATTTTAAGTCCCTCAACCAGCCTAGCGAAAAACCTATATTGCCAGCTGACCGTATTCTATACAAGTATTGTGTTCGTTTCATTATATAGCTGTTTCAAGTGGTCGTTTGCCATATCTAATATAGGTTCATACATAAATGAATTTAGATGTATGTTCTCTGGTGTCATTAGGTTAATTTGGTCAAGAAGCAAAATTTCATTAGTCCTTGTATGAAAGATCGTTTTGAATCTTTTTATTAGTTTAGATGTTTGATTTTTTGTAATAGCTGTCCAAAAAGGATTGTCATTTATTTCTCTTATCAAGTAACTTTCAGATTTTAGTCTAATAGCTATTGATAGAACAATTTTGTTTTCTAATTCTACAATTTCACTTGGGTCATTAAAAATGATTTCAGCTGTCTCGTAGATTAAGTCTACTACAATTTTATTTGGGTCTGGCAGAGTTAACTCTGCTTTGTCAACAAGGGTTCTTTTAAAAATTGCTTCAATGTCTGAGATTTTAAGAGTAAATGTGTCCGGTTTAAAATGAAGCAATGATGTTAATAATAGAAAGTCAGCATCGTTGCCTGAATATTCAGCGAGGTTGCGAACAAATGGAATTGATGCAATTAACATTGCACTGTCAATATGTAGATTTTTCTTCCAATACAAGAAAGGGTTGTTTTGATATTTCTCTTGAATTAAATTGATACCAGCCGCTGTTTTTATTGTGTATAATTTGTTTTGCGTTGATATATCTAAGCGTTTACTAACTGTTCTGTGGAAATCAAAATTGTGTGTAAGAATGATTTGATAGAATAGTGGCTCTTCTGAAATATCCTTTAAATACTCTATGATTGCATATTTGTTCTTGTAATCAAATGAATCGGCAATATCATCAACGATGAATATTGTTTCTTGTCTAGATTTCTTTCTTGCACGAACTTCAAAAATTATATTCAGTAAGTAAAATGCTCTTCTTTCACCTTGACTTAATACGCTGAGTAGTGCTGTTTCGTCAACATCTTTTGATTGATTTTGCAGTTTATCATTGAAAACAAAGCGTAGGTTTGGAGATTCGCTTTTTAATATAACATCGTCCTGATTAATTAGATTCAATTGAAAGGGGACTGAAAATCGCTTGTTGAAAATATCAATGATATTGTTCCACTCAGTTTGCTCAGATTTCGCAACCGAAACGATTTGCTCAATTTCTTCCTTACCTTTTTTGAATTCTTTTAGCAATGTCTGAATAAGTGATTTTTGCTCTACAAAATATGAATACCAAATCTCTTTTTTGAAATTTTCAAGATTAGCTAATTCATTTAGGATTCCCTTGTTGTCAAAAAGATATTCACGAAACTCTTTTAGCTGTGCATTGGATAGTTTACTGTCAATTTCATTAAATTTCTTTTGAATATCACTATCGCTTAAAACGGTTTCTAACTCTTTAGTGATTAGTTCTTTAAAGTCATCTTCAGAAGTTATTGTATCGTTTGTAGAACCATTGAAAAGATTTACAGAATGCTTAGCCTTAAAGAACCCATTTCCTTTCAAAGTCTTCTGAATTTCTGATGCATTCGAGTGATTAAAACCTTTTTGAAGGTATTTAGATGATTCGATAAGTGTGTTATACCTTTCTATGTATTCCTTGATTTGTCTTTTGAAATCCTTGGTATTTAAAAACGCTACCACTTTTTCATCAAATATTTTCGAGTAAATGATTGATGAAAAGGGATGTTCAGTTCTCTCCGTCAATAGCGATTCAATTGATAATAAAATTTCAAAGAATGATTTTTTACCAAAAGTTTTTGATAATTCTGATTCTACCGTTATTGACCTTCCTGTTAGTCCAGAAAGTTGTTTTAGTTTATTTATGAGTATTGATTTTTCTTCTTCAATTTGTTTGAGAATTTCTTCGTATCGGTTTTTTAATTTTTGGTTTACAAGTAGTGTTGATGCCTTTTCAGATCTATAGCTTTCAACATAAGGTTCTATTACAAAAATTTGAGCAGGAAGTAAGTCGACATTGGCTTCATCTTTTATTTCTTTTGTCGTAATTCTTTCTGTAAATATTGAATCCTTTGTCTCTTTGCCAGAGCTAAAATCTTTAAATGTCTTGGCAAAACTTGTTTTCATTGAACCGTTAGGAGCATAAAGTGAAAACACCTTTCTAGTCGAAAAATCAAAATCTTTTTCGAGTTTTCTGATGCCATAGCAATTTTCAAATTTAACTTTTAGTGTTTGCATTTATCTGGTTGATATGTCGTTTTAGCCCTGATGATAAAGGTTTACAGCTTCCCGGAGGGCGGGCGAGTTTCGGAGCATAAAACTGGTAAACTGCAGTGAACTAGAACAGAAGCAAAAAGTCCCAACTTCGCGCGTTAAGATGCATGATACACAATCCGTGTTGAGCGGTCGTTATTTCTTTTCGTCCTTTTCAATATTCAATTTATCACTGAAGAATTGTTCATTTCTCATCATGAATCTTTCATATAATTCTGGAGAGTCTAATTCCCTACAAAGTCTTTTAATCTGCATTCTCATATCTTCAAAGTACATCATTGATTCCTTTCCTCCTGTCATTTTCATCGTGCGATATTGCGTTTCTTGTAAAATATCGAGGAGTCTAAGTACGGTTTCTCTTGAAACTTCACCTCTTCTTGGTAGTCTCTTTGCATTCATTCTGGTGAGCTCTAATACCTCTTCCAAAATTTCTCGTTCACTTCTTAAATTATCTTCTCCCTCGTTAATATGTGAACTTAAAATGCAATTTATTTTAGTTTCCAATTTTGGCCACCACATTTCAAAAACATCATTTAAAACTGCTAATTCAAGTTTTGATTCTCCACCAGTATTATTAATTGTTGTTAAGAGTTTTTTGAAATCCGTTTTGTCAAACTTCGTTGCCTGAAAACTTGTTAATGGGCCGGTAAAGTCGGCACTATCGAGGTTGAAAAGAATTGTACAGACATTTGCTTTTCCGAAATTTTTTGAAAGAGCTCCAGCTTCGAAAAGTATCCATGGTTTGTTTAAGTTGTCTTTTGTCAAACAAATTATTCCAGCGTTTGAGCTTTCTAATTCAGCAGCGATTTCTGTTGACCAACGAGTGCCCTTTTCTATGTCATTAGGCGTAAAATATGGTTTTACAAATTGTAAAACACCTGGTAGCCAAAGTCTCACTTCTTCTGCTAATTTTTTGCTTAATTCTCCACTCCAACTTATGAAAACCTTTGATGCCATATGTTTGTTTTTATTGTCTGGTTTGTATTATAATGACGCCTAACGATTTGCGGCTACCGTAGGTTATAATTATTCAATACTTCACTGTTAACCAAGTTGTAACTTTTATAGACGCACAAAGTAATACTTAGCTGCTGGTCTGCTACTGTTGGTTAGGTGCTGTTACCTGTAGTTTTTCGTTAAGGTAATTTTAAAAAATGTTCATTTTGTCCACTTGTTACTGATTCATGAATATGGTATTTTTTGTTTCGAACGTCATAATATTCTCCAGTAATCGTAATTGTATACGTAGGAAATGAGGCAGTAGAGATTATAGGTATCTTTATTTTTCCACCATTTCGCCCGATTATTTCTTCAATTTTCACTTTGAAATTATGAGTATCTCGCTCTCGTAACATTTTTCTTTCTGCTACTTCCTTTGAGTTGATTACTAATAAACAAACATTTAAATTTATCAGATTAACTTCCGCATTACCGTAATTTGTTAAGTTAACTGTAAAGAGATTTCCTTCAAAAAGATTGTCATCGAACTTGAAAATTGGTTTCAAAACTTCCATCATTTTTTGAGGAATGTCTTTGCGTAAATATTTCGTAGTTAGAGAGTTTTTAGATTGAACGATTCTATTATCAATTATCGTAACAATACTTGGGTCTTGATCGTTAATTTCTTTTACTATTGAATTTTCAACTTTTAAATATGCATCTTGTTGGTAGTCTGTCTGTTTCTTGATTTGTTTGAATGTTTTATATGTGTAAATCACATAAATAACAACCATAACTGTCCCTATTATTTGTGCAATTTGGTTTCCATCTTGAAGATGTGTTCTCCAAACAGGGGCATTTTCTTGTGTGGCTTGGAGTAATATCATTTTTGAATGGTATTTAATAGGTTGTTTTTAATTCTGTGAATTTCGGAGAACCGTTTAATTTCCATTACATAAACTAATGTCCTTAAATCACCACCATATGAAATTGAAAACTGCAGTTTGTCAATTATTGTAATTTCACCCTTCTCATTTTTTATTTGTCCATAATTGGTTTCTACAAATGCCATATTTACGCTGTTAATCAAAACTGTAATATAGTCTACTGTTGTTCTTGTAAATACTATGTCGTATATGTAGTTGTTGTCAAAGAACATTATTTCGAATGCGAGTCCTTCTCCTTTATCATTTTTCTTTAATTGATAAAAGTGGTCAATAATATTGATATTAAATATGCTCATTTTAATCTCGTTATAAAAGACCAAATTCTTCTCACTAGGTCCAATTATTAGAAGATTTTCATATAATTGTTCAAATAGCTGTTGTCCGTTCATTTTTATTTGTTTTTAATTTTTGTCTTTTTTAGCATCAACGTTAAAGGTTTTGGGCTTTGGGTTCGGCCGCGCTGTGGCTGTCTCAAAACCCGTGTTAGCGGAGGATTTGCTTTAAATATTTAACACATTTAGTTATAGAATATTTATTTTCTATAGTTCATAAATTGTGGATGTCATTATTCTTTTCGTGCTATGTATTCGTCTTGTAATTTTGCCACATCCTTAATAAACAGAGGTTGAAATAAGTCTTTTCAGGTTTTGGATTGAACTCTGTTAAGCGAGATTTTAATACTATAATATCCGCTGTACTTTTAAATTTTATATTCAGGTATATTATTATTCATAGCTGGTTTTACTTCTGCGCTAATCAGATAATTAAGAGTTCTATTGTCCTGTTAGTTTTTCTGTAACAGTTTCTGTAAGTGGAATGACCTTTTTTCGAACTAGATAGGATTAGTCAACAAAATGTACCGTCAATTAATCCGAAAAGTTCTTTAGTAATTATTCCTTCAAATTGAAAAGTTGGACAAAAATCAGTTTTAAAGTTGGTTTACCAACATCTAACTTAACTACTAATTAACTTTACCTCAGGATTTGAATTGTTCCACTGAACCGATATTCGGCACCATTTCCGGAAATCCCCTTTATCGAATAGACGTAAATTCCGGCGGGAACATCTTTTGTTGGTTTCCAGTTGTCGGTTAAATTTTGTTGTGAGTGTATTTTTTGGCCCCAGCTATTATATATGTCCATTGAAAATTTCTCAAACCCAATTGCAGCAATAACAAATTCATCATTCAGTCCATTATCATTGGGTGTGAATGCAGATGGAATAAAAATGAGAGGGTCTGATGAAGCGCAAACCACATTGCTGTTGCTTCTGTTACTCGTAACAGCGCGGACAGCGCTGATACGGTAACATTTAGAATATTTACCTTGTTCAATGAAGGAATTGTCATTGGTAATTGTATCATTTAAACGCTCAATCAATGTCCAATTAGCCGAGGATGATTCCTGGTTTGATTCTATTTCGTAATTTAAAACGCCGTCATTCCAAAATTCGTAGGGGTTCCATGTTAAACGAGTGGATTGTGCGGTTGACCAATTCGTAGATGGAATCACTTCAACCTTTAGAAAGATTGTGCGTCCTACATAGCTTAAAGAACTCAAATTGCCGCAAATGTCCTCCGCTTGAATTTGGTATTGAATGGGCCTTGAAACATCTGTAGATAGTTCGTCAATAAAAATTGTATCAGTTGTTTGGCGAAATAAAGTACCATCTTTAAAGATTGAATACTTGTTGGCGCCTTTGAGCGGTTTCCACTGTATTTGAACTCGACGATTGTTTAGCATGGTGACCAACTGTAGCGATGGGGCAACAATCGCGGTGATTTCAGGAGTTGGGATGTTCAAAATTGTGACAGAATCCTCGAACCATTCAGAATAGCCGTCATCGGTTAATCCTAAACATTTATATGCAAATTTACCGGCTGTTTTATAGGTGTAAATGGGTTCAAAAGAAGTTACTGTGTCCCAAAATTGTCCTGAATTGTCTTTGGCGAAGTAATAGATGAAACGATTAAATCGCCTACTTTGGTTACTCCGGTTTTTGAAAATGTATCTCGATTCACAGCCGTTAAAGGGCTCTGGCTGAATTTTTATATAATTGTATACAAATGGGGTGGGTTGGGCTAAATAATAATAATCCCAGTTTTTAGGTGTTGAATGAATCAAGCCATTGCCTAAGAATTTGTCGTCGGATTTTTCCCAGTAAAGGTAACTTGAACTACTGTTGTCGCTTTGAAATTGGAGAATTCCCCCATTGTGTGAAAGGAACAGGGCAGAGTATCTGGGGAAATCATATGGGGACTTGCATAATAAAGTTGAATTTTCAACAGGGTTTTGATCCGTGATTGGGTATTGGAATACATTCCAAATTCCTCTGTTTGGATAGTTGATTTGACTCACATAGATGAATGAATCATTTGGTGAAAATGCTACGTAAGGAAAATGAATGTTTGGAATAATCGCTGGTGGCGCGAATTTTATCAGATTAGTGGAGTCACGAACTGTGTGTTTGATGGGGTCTAAATCATAAATCACAATGCGGTGTCCTCGTAGAATTGTTGAATAGGTATACAAGGGTGGGACTATTGGGATTCTGTCTATTACTTCCTCGGTTATCACACAATATAGTTTGTTGGCTTTGTTTGAAAGTTTCAATGAAACAAGTTGTTTTTGTGAGGATCTTTCCGGTTTGTTGTAGGTCGAAACATCAAACAGCTTGATATTATTTAACAAATTGTATTTGTTGATCAACCTTACACTGTTCCATTTTACATGATAAAAAAAAACCTCGCCGTTGTAATTCGCGGCGGCCAATAGATATATGGAATCATTGAGCCGAGCACTTGTTAACTGACTAAATTGCCAAGTGTCGCGTTGCAGTAAATTATTCGATGAAATAACTTTAATGTCATTGGCGTCTTGGGCACTGATTTTCGAATAACGTAATTCATCGCTGTTGTCGGTTCCAACAATTCCTGAACCGGTAATTCCAAAAAGAAGGAATTTTCGGCCAGCGAATTCAAAAAGTGCAGAAGTTGACAATACGTTCGCTTTTGAACCACATTGAAAGAACGCTTTAGAGGAAGAGGCAATGGAGACTTTTTTGTAATTGTAAATTGAAGTATCCGATGCGTAAAATAACACATTTCCTTGATTTGTAACGGCTATTTGTGTTTGGTTTTCAATTAAGCACGTGGACTTGAAATTTGGATTTGATAGGGTGATTTCCACATCGTTTGTTTTTTGGAAAATTGAATATAGCCGCCGATTTGCGGAATGATCCCCAATAATTGATCCCATTTGCCCACAAGCAATACTGCTGGTGAGAAATAAAAATATATTGAAAATCAGACCGCGCATTATTTGCAAATTAACTTTTCTGTACTAGAATTGTTGAAAATGTCTTTCACTTGTAAAAAGTAAATTCCTTTATTGGGTATTTCAAAGCTACACATAGTTTGATTTGGTTGAATAATGTACTCTTTTACTAGTTGGCCAATTGAGTTATAAATACTGAATGAATTTGTATTGTATAGATGTGTGAATTCAATATTGAACTTTCCGTCCAAACTTGGATTTGGATAAACTTTTACCGGTTTGTTGATTGAGTATTTATCGATTTTTGAAAGTTGACTACATGTTAAATCACAAATACCACTCATATTTAAATTTTGGATATCAAGGGCTGCGGAGTAAGGGTCGGTAAACGGTGGAATAATGGAAGGTTTTTGGTAGGAAGTAGCGCTCGTATGGTAGAAGTATTTTACATGATTATTAACATAGCCAGGACCAGGTGCGTTGCCTATTAGCACTCGATAACGATTTTGACGAATGCTACTGAAATTATTTAATAATCCAATTCCGTCCGGACTTAGAATAGCAACCTCAGTCCCCAATGGAGTATAACAACTAGCTCCTGATGCAATGTAGATGTCTACTCCTTGTGATACAAAAGTATTGCATTCTGCTTCCAATCCTGCGCAATTTCCATTTATTTTTAAACCATAAATATTAAAAGGGTAGGTCGCATTGCTAGTTGTATTGGTGATTCGATTTTTTCTTATTTTAGTTCTATCATATCCAACTTCATCAATGTTAATTGACCAGATATTTGACGCGTCGTAATTAAAATCATTATCGTAGATAGTAGAGCTAATACAATTATCTGAATTGATATGTTTTAATTCAACGTTTAAAGAGTTCCAATTGGTGAAATTGGCATCCATAGTCGCGGAATTTGCTGTAAATGAACATTTTGTAATAATGCAGCCCCATCCATTAACCATTTCAATACCTGTTTTGCAATTATTGAAATTTGAATTTCTTATTGCAACGGGCAAATATCTAGAGGTTGTAATATAAATTCCGCGAAATAGTTTGTTGAAAGAATTATTATAAGACGTGCCATTATAACAATTGTCTGGACAACCGTCATCGTCGTCACACCACATGTTGCCGCTTTTGCTGGCATGCATTGTTGAGTAGTCGCACAATATGCCTACAGATCTTTCAGTATAGTCGCTCCTGCTGGTGAAGTTATTTGTGAAATCGCAGCCCCCAATATTGACTCCTCTAACAACTTGTAAATGAATGCCTTTGAGTTCTGAATTGTTAAAGTTTGGGTTTATATAATCCCAAATAAATTTACAATCCATCATATATGAAGCATTTATTTCGGGGTGTCCAAAAGATTTGTATTTGTAAACATGAATACCAACTTGATTATTTAAAAATGTTGCTCCAGTAGCCCTGATAATTGCACCAAGATTGGCACGTACGCCGCATTCAGCGTTGATTATGAAACAGTTTGCATTAATGAATACTTGTGCTTGGCCTGGTTCTAATGATCCCTCCCAAGCGGCGGAGGCACCAGCATTGCCTTTTTTTATGTTGTTGTTTGGTTTGCCTCCTGGTATGAACTGATCTTTGGAATAATCACCATTCGCCTCAATACCGAGCCATTTGTTATAATTATTATTGTCTGTTAAGACTGCTGAATTGTCAATTGTGAGTTGACAACCTGCATCTATTTCTATTTTCGCGTTTTCATTAAATGCCCAAGTATTCCCGCTAATTGTTAATTTTACATTATTGGTTAAGTGAATGCCTTCTTCATAGTTCGGTGGTGGCGAAGTCCATATGTGAATACCACCTAATCCACCATTTACGAGAATGGGGTTTTGGCCCGACAAAGTAGCAGACAAGAACGTTCCGCCAATTAATACGGCAATTAGTTTTTTTATTTTAATTTTCAGGTACATGTTTGTATTTCGATTTGTTTGTTAATATTTACAGCTTCGCCTCCTCAGTCCCATTTTGATTTGGGTTGGTGAGTGTCGATGGCAAACTAAAAATAGATTTTTTGTTTGTGCGTGATATAAATCTATCACGCATCTATCTTGATTAATTGAGTAATTTGCCTCCAAAAAAATTATGACTACCAACTCTCACATTATTCCATTGAGCCAAGCGGCACAAATGACTCATGCTTATCAAAATGCACCTCAATATCAGGGAAACACAATTTCTGGTATGATTGACGCTAATGCCTATCAACTCCTACTTGCACAACCTGGTTGCGTTGGTGTGAGAACTTACTTCGCCTTGGATCAAGGGGCGCTTACAATCGTTGTTGTTGGCGTAGATACTAATGGTAATGATATAGCTAATGGTATTATTCTTGATGGTGCACTGGGTTGCCCACCCAATTGCCCTACAAATTCACCATTGATGTGATTTGGGGCTTTAAAATAATTAGACGATGCGTCTATATGTTTTCATAGAGCTTTTGTTACTTGTTTCATATTTTATAAGATTAATCGTTTATAAAATTAGCCACCGGTCTTTTTTTGATTTGAAATTTAGTGATGTTTCTTTCTTTTTTCTGATTTGTCTATTGAATGATTTTTGGTTTCAATTGAATATTGCAAGTGCTTATGTCTACAACTTTTTTCATTGTTCATTTGCGATTGTATTGCCATTGAGTGTCATATGGAAACGAACGGGAATCGAAAAATATATCCTTTTGATTCTTATGGTGGCTTTGAATTTATATTTCGTGAATTTGTATTTCATTGTCATTTCCAACTTGCTATTATTTGTATACATGGCAAACAGAATTGTGGGCTTCACATTGAAATCTAGTTATTTCAGGGAAAAAGTTCCGGTCTATCTATCGATTTTGATTTTTCTAATTTTTACTCAACTTATCTATCTGATTAGTCACATGAAAATGGATTGGAAAAACTCACAACTGGTTGATTATTTTTTGTTTGCCACACAGTTTATCTATCTTACTACTTTTATTATAGGCCATGTTTACCTCCGCAGATTTATTGTTAATTGAGATAGCTGGAGTCTTTTTCCCGGCTGTAATTGTAACAGTATTTTCTGTAGTTTTTAGTTACAGAATAACGGGTCGTTACAAAAGAGCAATTAAACGTTTGTACAAAATGAGTTTTAAAGGGGTCGATACAGAACGCAAAAGAATAGCGAGTGAGATGCATGATCATCTTGCGCTGCATTCATTAACAGTAACTTCGGAATTTGATGCTCTCAAAAAGCGACTAGATGGTGAAAATCTTGATGCTTTATTGAAAATTGAATCATTGTATGATTTATTTCAATATCGAACACATCAAATAGTCGAATACATGTACCCCAAAGGATTCGTAGATTCTGATTGGGAGGGCAGTTTGATTCAATTGGCCAATCATTTTTCAATGGGGGATGTAAGAGTGACATTTGAAACATTTACGAAAGACTATCCCCAATCAGAATATTTGCAACACACATATTGGGTATTGCAAGAAATCATCACCAATGCGATTCGGCATTCAAAAGTGAATAGAATTCAGTTGTCTGTTAGTAACGAGGATGACGAATTCTGTATTTTTATTCATTACAGAGCTACACCAGAAGCAACTGCTTGGTTTTACAAAAAGGCAGGAATTAAAAACGGAATGGGTACGTTGATTATCAATGACCGTCTAGAGATTATCGGTGCTAAACTGAAGACCCAAATTAAAGATCGAGTAATGACACATTTAATAAAAATAGAAAATGAAAATACTCATTCTTGATGATCATGACGCAATAAGGTTGTTTGTAAGTCAATTGGTTACCTCAATCGTGCCTCATGCCACGATATTCTTAAGTAATTCGATTGAATCTGCTTTTTCATCAATTAAGTGTAATTCATCACTAGATTTTGTGATTTGTGATTTAGAATTGAATTTTGGTTGTAGTACTGTAATCCCTGAGTTGTGTAAGGAACGAAAAATACCATGTATGATTTATAGTTCACACGTGAATATGGTATTAATTCAAGAACTCGAAAAATACAACGTGTGTTGCTACGTTTCTAAAACATCTGGAATAGAAGCTTTACGTTCAGGAGTTGATGCTTTGCTGAACCGAAAAAAATACCAATGTTCGTTGGTGAAGTCAACAATAGAATCCAAAAGTGAATTTAAGGAAACTGAAAAATTGGAATTGACGAAGGGCCAGAAAGCGGCTTTAGAAGTGTTAATACGCGGATTCAACCGGGAGGAGACTGCGGGCATTCTGAAAATTTCTCTGAATACATTAAATAATCACATCGCAAGAGCAAGAGAGATGAATAATTGCGACAATTTTGAGGAATTATTGAGACGATACCGCTTTTGGGATTTAATGAGCTGAAAAAACATGATAAGATATTGCATATGATATTTTTATTTCACTAAATATAAAAATACGAGTTTCACTTTTGTAATTCAAAAAAGCAAAAGAAATGAAATCGCAATTTTTAAGAACAATGATTATTATTGGACTTTTTGGGAGTTCCAATTTGTTATCGGCCTGGAACGTGTTGTATAGTTCCAATAATAATCCGGGGAAAGGGAATAGTCAAAATATCTGTAGAAATTTATGTGATACTGGTAGTTTGACAGCTTCAGTATGGATTGAAAATGGAGTTTCACCAGTCGTAAGTAAAATCCAGTTTATTGAGGTTGATGATAGAGGTGATATAATTGCTCAGAATACTGTAAAATTGACTTTTCCAGTAGTTTCTATTGATGTTCAAAGACTAGAAATACATAGACTTTTGGTTAATCAGGATAGCTTGAGTTATGTGTTGTTTGGAACAGCACATAATCCAACTGTGACATTTCCAAGTACGCGCTCATTTTTAATGAAAATAGATGCCAACTTGAACGTCGTTCAGGTTAAGTACTTAGATGAGTTTTTCGATTATTACGATTTTACGATTACGCCGGTTACAGGCCAATTTGTTTGTGTAGGCACTATAGGTATTTTTGACCGTCTGAAAGCACCAACTAGAAGAGGGGTTATCACGACATTAGATAATAATTTTTCTTGTCAAGGCATTAATTTGATGCCTCTATCTTTCCCATTGGCAGGCAATATTTCAAGGTTTGATAATGTTAAAGTTGTAAGAGCATATTATGAAGCTCAATTGAATAGAGAGGTGTTATTTATTTCTGGGCATACGACCAGAGACCTGATTGCGGGGTCAGATACATTTTATTTTCCACAAATATTTGCTTCAAAAATTGAAATTGGAGGTACAGGTAATCTAACTCATGTTTGGTTTTCTAAAGTAGATACTAAAACAATTGGCTTGTACAATTTAGATGAAGTTACGCCCTGTGATTTGATATTTGATAAATTTCGAAATCAGGTTGCTATAATCAATTCCAGTGCAGCCAAAGGAACAAGTGGTTTTCTCCATGCACATTTATGCATTTTGGAAGCTACAAATGGTAATCCTATTAGATTTCATACATATGAAGGACCGGGTACAGTCGCCAATCAAATTTCAGCTCACATGGTATTTGGACAAACAATTCAATTAAAGAGTTCGGGAAAATATTGTATTAATGGCTGGGCCGATAATTATATTGATAATTTGGGTCCGCAATATTATAAATACAATTTTTATCAGGTTGATTATGATCCTCAAACTGCAACTTTTGACAGTATGCGTTTGGTTTTAGGTAAAAGTAGTGGTTATTTGAATAGTCAGTTTTTTGATTTTTACGGGATATTTACTGACACAGGTTATGATATAGGTGCCGGTATGGATTCAATGGGGGTTTATTTTACTCCCCACAGCATGGTAGTGTATGAAGATTCCAATAATGTTGATCAGGAAGTCGTGGTTTGGATTAGTACTGGGAATAACAGCAATAATCATGAAATGAGAATTTGGAGTTCTAGTTTTGGTCAAGGTGATGAAGGTCAAATTTGTCAAGGTTCTGTTTTGTGGGTTCACGATAATTCATTTCTATTTGATGTCGTTCATCATAATGTTATTTGGCAGTTTGTACCATGCGTAGAATTTAGCCCAGGTATTGCTAATCAGTTAGATAAATTATTCAATCAGAGGACTTGTGATGGTAGTTTTGATTAATTTTGATTAATTTAACAATTCAAATGAGGAATTATATTCTATTAATACTGGTAATGATGTTTATTCCGCTGAAAGGCGTGGATGATAAATTTACCGCTGGCGGTTGGGTTTCGGTAAAATCATTATCGACCGGTAAATATGAGGTGGTCTGTAATCTTCTTTACAACGTCAGCGGAGCTAAGAACAACCTTGGGAGTCCAACCCATGGGGAGTTGGTGAGCGGCGACACCAGTATATTATTAAGAGCGTACGATTCTTCTGGCAACTATTACAAACTCACGGCACCATTGATTCGTGGTTATTATTACACACAGAAAGACACAAGCAACAAGCAAGTTTCACCTGTAGGAACCGGCGTTTTTTTTATTAATAAATACTACAGGCTTATTTTCAAATGCACTTTGGATTTGAACAATCCAGTGGTAAAGTCTTCTATTAATATAAATTCTTCTTATCTAGATTTTGTTTGTGACTTCACCAATGAAATGTGGTGTGGCCTGAATAATTGGCATATGAATTCTTCGGGTTGTGTGAGTCCTACTAGCACAACACGTGTATATCTTAAAAATCTCCCTGTCGCGGCGACAACCATAGAACCCTCCCATGTTGTATTTACCAAACTGATGGATTATTCAGCAAAGAATTACTACGCCATTAATTACTACAACCCGGGCATTTATGGTAAATATGGCGATTCAGTCAGACTTGAACTGATAGAACCAGAGACTTCGCTCCAATACGCCAAATCAATGAAGTACAATACAGGGATATCTGCTACAATGCCTTTTTATTCCTATTGTCCAGATAGTTCAAACACCTGTTCTTCAAAGCCGAATGCCAATCCGCCTCAAGGGTATTATTTTGACCCAAAATCCGCAGATATGGTTTTTTGTGTATTTAAATACGCTGAACAATGCAGTCAGTTTGCGATTCGGGGTCATCAATATCGAAAAGCACCAAATGGATCATGGAATTATTTGGGGTTTGTGACACTCACTCACAATATGACAACCAATCTGTACTTAGATGCCAACCCCACCATTAACGGCACCCTTTTTCCGACATTTTCACTTCCACTCGCATTAGATGTTTGTGAAGGAGATTCACAGACTATCAGTGTTAAAACACAAGTTTCAAAATCTCTAAATAAGTACACTGCATCATTAGATGGAAACTTCCCTAACACCGCTCTAACGACAGATTACAGCAGCGGCAACTCAA